>JANOOS010000329.1:0-11112 GCA_031421455.1 Nitrospira sp. | reverse complement strand
GACAAGCGGCTCTTCCCAGCCATTGATATTGCCCAGTCCGGGACGAGAAAAGAAGAATTGCTGGTGGATAAGGATCGTCTCAATAAGATGTGGGTTCTACGCAAGGTGTTAAGTCCGCTTGGGACGATGGAAGCCATGGAGTTTCTGATGGACAAACTGCATGGCACGAAGACCAATCAGGAATTCCTGCAGTCGATGAATCGATAATATCCGGCTTGTATCTGGTTACTGGGACAGGGTACAGTGGCAGATCTTCGAATAGGCGAAGGTTGATGATTGTGACGTCGGGGGAGTGTGAATTATGAAGAAGGGCATCCATCCCGTGTATCGGGAAGTCGCAGTGCATTGCGCCTGCGGCAATAAATATAAGACCAGATCAACGGGCGGCGATATCAATGTCGATATCTGTTCGAACTGCCATCCCTTTTTCACGGGAACGCAGAAGATTATCGATACTGAAGGGCGCGTTGAACGATTCAAGAAGAAGTACGCGAAGAAAGACAAGTAGCTCGAGAAGAGGTCATACGAGGGACCCTGCTTCGCTGAGGGGCAGGGTCTCTTTGTTTTTGTGCGGCAAGAGGTTGAGAACGAACCGGCGGGAAACGGAGCCATGGAAGCAGTCTTACTGAAAAAATGGGAAGTGCTGGCCACTCGTTATGATGAGTTGACGAATCAGCTCATGGACCCGTTTCTGATGAGCCAACCCTCGCAGCTACACAAAGTCAATAAGGAGCGGACAGATATCGAACCGACTGCCAAACTTCTTGCCACCTATCGAGATAACGCAAGGCAGTTGGAAGAAGCCGCTCAAATTCTTGCAGATCCTACGGCCGGGGCCGAGTTTTATAAGATGGCCATGGATGAGAGCACCGCGATCGAACGCCAGCAGCACGAGATCGAACAGCAGGCCCAAGAGCTGCTCATTCCCAAAGACCCGCGAGATGAGAAGAGCCTGCTTCTCGAAATTCGCGCTGGGACCGGTGGCGATGAAGCGGCGCTCTTTGCCGGAGAATTATTCCGCATGTACAGCAAGTACGCAGAGGTCAAAGGCTTCAAGGTGGATATGGTCGAAGCCACGGAAACCACAGGTGGAGGCTACAAGGGGGTCGTTGCGCTGATAGAGGGCAAGGGTGCCTACAGCCATTTCAAATTTGAGGCTGGGGTCCACCGGGTGCAGCGTGTTCCCGTCACTGAGGCCAGTGGCCGGATTCATACGTCGACCGTCACCGTCGCCGTGATGCCTGAGGTGGACGAGGTCGATGTCCAGATCGATCCCATGGATCTCCGAATTGATACCTTTTGTTCCTCCGGTGCCGGAGGCCAGAGCGTCAATACGACTAAGTCGGCGGTGCGGATCACCCACATTCCGACCGGTGTGGTGGTGAGTTGCCAGGACGAACGGTCGCAGCTGAAGAATCGCACCAAGGCGATGCGGACTCTGCGGGCCAGAATCGTCGAGGCGGAGCGGGAGAGGCAGGACGCAGAAATCGCCCAGAACCGCAAGGCCCAGGTGGGTACGGGTGAGCGAAGCGAGAAGATTCGCACCTACAATTTTCCTCAGAACCGTGTCACGGATCATCGTGTCGGCGTGACCTTGCACAAGCTGGAACAGGTGCTCGAGGGCGACCTCGGTGAACTTGTTCAGGCCCTGAAGGCGCAGCGTCAGCAAGAAGTGGGAGCGGATTGATATGGCCGCGGTAGCTTTGCCCCCTCAATCGGCTGGACAGGCGACGCTAGGGGAGATGATTGACGAGGCACGACGGCTATTGGAACAGGCCGGTATCGAGAGCGCCGGGCAGGAAGCGTTCTGGATCGTGGAGCATGTGCTCCGGCTTCCTGTACACCATATGGTGACCGATCGGGAACGACTGCTGTCTCCCGTCGAGCTGGCGGCCGCGAGGGGGCTGGTCATGAGGCGGGCCGGTCGAGAGCCTTTGCAATATATTTTGGGAACTCAAGAATTTTGCGGACTGGAGTTTCATGTGGACCGGGCGGTGCTCATTCCGAGACCGGAAACAGAGCTGTTGGTGGAGTATGCCGCGCAACGAATTCCCGCCGAACGGAAGGCTATCATTGTCGATGTCTGTACGGGATCAGGATGCATTGCTGTGGCGATTGCACGGAAGAGGCCTCATGCGAGGTTGATCGCGACTGATCTCTCGATCCCCTCGCTTGCTGTCGCCAGGCAGAACGCCGTTTACCATGCGGTAGGCGAACGCATCACATGGCTGGAAGGTGACCTATTGGGAGCAATGGCGGGGCAGGGACTGGAGGGGCAGGTCGATCTCATCCTCTCAAATCCCCCCTATATTGCGGAGGCCGATTGGGCGACACTCCAGCCGGAAGTGCGGCTGTTTGAGCCGAGGGGTGCGTTGGTAGCGGGTCCCCAGGGGACGGAGTTGCACGAACGATTGTTACACGAATCTGGTCGATACCTGTCTCCTGGCGGTGCATTAATTTTGGAAATCGGTGCAGGCCAGGCTCGTGCGTTGCGCCGGATTGTCGAGCAGACACCAGGGTACAAATTCCACCGACTGATCTACGACGAAGCAGGGCTTGAGCGGGTGGTAATTGTGGAGCGAGTCGGGACATAGACGATGGATCGTACAATCATCACCGGCGGAACGCCGCTTCGAGGAGAGGTCCAGATCAGCGGGGCGAAGAATGCTGCGTTGCCGATCTTAGCTTCTACCATTCTCGGTGGCGGCGAGTGTGTGATTACCAATGTGCCGCGCGTGGTGGATGTCGTCACCATGGGCAAGTTGTTGGGCATCTTGGGCGCGAAGGTTCACTATGAGGGGAACCGCGCGGTCATCAACGCTGCGATGATCACGTCGACCCAGGCTCCGTACGATCTGGTGAAGACCATGCGGGCCTCTGTACTCGTGTTGGGGCCGCTGCTGGCGCGATGGGGGGAAGCCACGGTGTCGATGCCCGGTGGATGTGCAATTGGGTCACGGCCCGTCAATCTCCATCTTGCCGGACTCGCCAAAATGGGTGCGGAAGTGTCGATGGAACATGGGTATATTCACGCCAAAGCGAAGCGGTTGACAGGGGCGCAAATCTATTGCGATACGCCGACGGTCACTGGAACGGAAAATCTGATGATGGCCGCATCCCTCGCTCAGGGGACCACGGTCATTGAAAACGCCGCGAAGGAACCTGAGATTGTGGACCTCGCGAATTTTCTCGTGAAGCGAGGGGCTCGCATCGACGGCGCCGGGTCGGATGTTATTACGATCGAAGGTGTTCGTGAGTTGCATGGGAGCGATCACGACGTCATTCCGGATCGCATCGAAGCCGGCACGTATCTCGTGGCCGGGGCCATTACGCGGGGGGCGGTGACGATCGATCGATGCCGTTCGAATCATTTGGATGCGTTGCTGATGAAGCTGCGGGAGGCCGGGGTCGAGATGCAGGTGGAGAAGGAACGGATTCATCTCAACGCGGCATCGCGGCTCAAGGGGATCGACATTCGCACGTTGCCCTATCCCGGGTTCCCCACCGATATGCAGGCGCAGATGGTGGCCTTACTGACGGCCGCCGAAGGTACAAGCGTGATTACCGAGACGGTGTTTGAAAGCCGGTTCATCCATGTCGAGGAGCTGCGGCGGATGGGGGCCGAGATCAAGGTCGAGGGCAATCGTGCAGTGGTGACCGGACCGACCAGGTTGGCCGGGGCTCCGGTGATGGCGTCCGATCTTCGTGCGAGCGCAGGATTGGTCTTGGCCGGACTTGCAGCAGAAGGCACGACGGAGATTCTCCGTGTCTACCATCTGGATCGTGGCTATGAACGGATGGAGGAGAAATTGCGTGGATTAGGTGCGACGATTGCCCGTCACAAAGAGGGTGCGGCTCTGGCTGAGACTCGCTGATACCATGCTGACGATTGCCTTGTCGAAAGGGAAAATGTTGGATCTCACGCTGGACGTTTTTCGCCGGGCTGGCTACGCCATGGGTAGCCTCTCCACCGAAAGCCGTCGGCTGGTATTCCCCTGTTCGGAGATCGGCATGACCTTCCTGATCGTGCGGCCAACTGATGTGCCGACCTATGTTGAATATGGCGCAGCGGATGTCGGGATTGTCGGGAAAGACGTCTTGATGGAGCAGGACAGCGACGTCTATGAACCATTGGATTTAGGGTTCGGAGCGTGTAGAATCGCCGTCGCTGCGCTCAAAGGGCAGGCTTCACGCGACCGGCTGTCCTCAAAAATTCGGGTGGCGACCAAGTATCCGAAGATCACTGAGCGGTATTTCAATCAGCGCGGCGTGCCGGTTGAAATTATCAAGTTATACGGTTCGATTGAACTGGCGCCGTTAGTTGGTCTGGCCGATCGGATCGTCGATCTGGTCGAAACCGGCAACACGCTGAAGGCGCATCACCTTGTCGAAGTGGAATGCATCGCGCAGTCCACGGCCCGGCTCATCGTGAATCGGGCGAGTTTGAAGCTGAAGCATGCGGTGGTGACAGAGCTGATCAAAAAGCTTAGGGCTGCGAGCAGCACCGCAGCAGGGTCTCGAACAGCTGCTCCACGCAAGTCTTTGCGCGGGGCCCGTCGAACGGTCAGAAAGACGCGTACATGAAGATTGTGGTCTCCACCGAGCGAGCCTTCCTCCCGGCACTCAAGAAAGTCGCGTCGCGTGCCCGTGTGCAGGGGGCTGCCGTCGAGAAAACGGTCAAGTCGATTTTGCAAGCCGTGGAACGGGGCGGGGATAAGGCCGTCCTCCGTTATACGAAACAGTTCGACCGTGTTTCCATGAAGGACACGGGTTTGCGCGTCACCCCTGAAGAGATCAAAGAGGCCTACTTCCATATCCGGAAAGACGAGGGCGACGCCCTCCGGTTTGCGGCCAAGCGGATCACGTCATTCCACGAACGCCAGCGCATCAAGACTTGGATGTATCAGGACCACGAGGCGACGCTGGGGCAGGTGGTCACGCCGGTCGATGCAGTCGGGCTGTACGTGCCGGGCGGCAAGGCCGTGTATCCCTCGTCGGTCTTGATGTGTGCGATTCCGGCCAAGGTCGCGGGTGTTTCCCGCGTGGTGATGTGTACGCCGCCGCAAAAAGGCCCGATCAATCCCTATCTATTGGTCGCAGCCGACATTGCCGGTGTGACGGAGATCTATCGCGTCGGGGGTGTGCAAGCTGTCGGTGCGATGGCCTACGGGACCAAGACGATCCGACGCGTCGACAAAATCGTGGGCCCCGGCAATATTTATGTGGCGACAGCCAAGCGGCTTCTCTACGGCACCGTCGGGATTGATATGGTGGCAGGCCCGAGCGAATTGCTCGTTGTCGCGGACGGCGACGCCAAGCCTGCACATGTCGCAGCCGATCTGCTCTGCGAAGCGGAGCATGACGAAGACGCGCAGGTCTATCTTGTCACCACCTCGGCCCAGTTGGCGAAGGATGTAGTGAGGCTCATCGAAAGCCAGTTGAAGGGGCTGCAACGTGAAAAGATCGCGGCGAAGTCCATCGCGCGCCATTCGGTGGCTTTCGTGGTCGCCACGATGGATGAGGCCATCGATGTGGCCAATGAGATTGCCCCGGAACATTTGACGCTTTCGGTCGATGAGCCGTTCGACTATCTGGAGAAAGTCCGTCACGCGGGAGCGCTCTTTTTAGGCCGATACACTCCCCCATCGGTTGCGGATTATGTCGCCGGCCCCAATCACGTCTTGCCCACCGGCGGAACGGCGCGGTTCTTTTCGGCACTCTCCGTCCATGATTACATCAAGGTGAGCAACATCGTGCATTACACGAAGGAGGAGCTGAGCAAGGTGAAAGATCATCTCGTTCGGTTGGCCCACATCGAAGGGTTCGACGCGCATGCCAAGTCGGCCCTGAGCAGGTTCTCATGAAAAAGAACGGATCGGCACCCAGGCAGGCATCGATTCATCGTGCGACCAAAGAAACAGATATCTCTGTCGAATGGACGCTGGACGGCAGCGGGCAGGGAAAGATCGACACCGGGATTCGCTTCTTCGACCACATGCTGGAGCTGCTGTCCAAGCATGGTTTCTTCGATCTGACGGTCCAGGCCAAGGGTGACATCGATATCGACGAACACCACACGGTCGAAGATGTCGGCATCGTCATGGGCCAAGCTCTGCACCAGGCCCTCGGCGAGAAGGCAGGCATCAAGCGATTTGGATTTGCCTCGGCGCCGCTCGATGAAACGCTTGCGCAGGTCACCGTCGATCTCAGTGGACGGCCCTATCTCGTGTACAACGTCAAGCTGACGGATCGGAAGATCAAAGCCTTCGATTTGGGATTGTTCGAAGACTTTTTCCAAGCCTTCGTCACCCACAGCGGACTCAACCTGCACGTGAATCTCATGTACGGCCGCAACCCGCACCACATCATGGAAGCCATCTTCAAAGCGCTCGCCAAAGCCCTCGATCAGGCGACGATGCTGGAAGAGCGGTTGGCAGGGAAAGTGCTCTCGACAAAGGGGATGTTGTAAGGCGAGATTGATCTTGCGAAGCGTACGAGATTGGGCTGGTCGCATCAGGCGGTCAGCCCATTCTTTTTGGGTGTTAGTACAAGTGCCAAATGGGAGCGCTGGGATTGCGCTGGGGCAGGTCGGCGTCACGGCAACGGATCTCTCGCTCGATACCGGGTCCTCGGAGAAGAACCGGGATGCAAGAGGCAGTGAGGGTGGCTTCAACGATCAGCTTTTCCTTGCGAACACCAACACGGTTTTTGCCTTGGGGACCGTGGACCAACAGCCCATCACCGACAAACTCGCGTTCAATGGTAATGCGTCGTTTGCCTCCGACCGCCATTCCATTGATGCCGAGCCAGATGCCGGTTTGACCGAAGGAGAGAGTACCAGCCTCTTGCGTAGCGTCGTGAATGAAAGCAGAACCACTGAAGCCACTGTAAACGAACATGGGTCCATGGTAGGCGACAGTCCCATCGGTGTAGCGGACTTCGATGTCAGCTCGGATCTTTCGGCCCCAGGCGGCGAGAGGGCCATCACCGAGCTTAATGTCCTCAATGCTGAGAAACTCTCGCTTGTGTTGCTCCAACCTCTGTCGGGACTCATCGGTCAGCAGAACAGGCTCGTAGGCGTCCCCCCCTCTTCAATACTGCACCCGTATTGGGTCAGAGCGAGGACCAATAGAATCAGCGCGCGCCTCAGCATGAATCCTCCGTGAACAGTTCTTCGGCAACCTTATCCAGACATCGCTGGCTGGTCAAGAAATGGAGAAGAATATTCAGGGCAGGGGTTCATATAATTGAGGAGTGGCAGGGCGGCTCTAGTTGCGGTATTGTTACACCTTCTTGAGGTTTGGACGGCTAGCATGATCGCCATCATCGACTACGGCATGGGTAATCTCCGCAGCGTCTCCAAGGCTTTTGAGGCGGTGGGGCATCAGGCGGTGGTGACGCGTGATGCCAAGGTCATTGGAAACGCGAGTCATGTTGTCCTGCCTGGTGTCGGAGCCTTTGGCGATTGTATGGCCAATGTTGAGCGGTATGGGCTGGCGGAGCCGATTCGCGCAACAATTCAATCGGGAAAGCCCTTTCTGGGAATCTGTTTGGGGCTCCAATTGTTGTTCACGGAGAGCGAGGAGTTTGGCACGCACAAAGGACTCGGCATTATTCCCGGTAAGGTCAGACGATTTGCTGCAGGCCAGGGGTTGAAGGTGCCGCATATGGGGTGGAATAACGTCACGGCTGAGCGGTCCTGTCCTCTGTTCGAAGGGATTGCCAACGGGTCGTACTGGTATTTTGTGCATTCTTTTTATGTTGATCCCTCTGACAAGGCTGTTGCGGCAACCACGACGGACTATGGGACGACGTTTGTCTCGAGTATCTGGCAGGACAATGTGGTGGCCTGTCAGTTCCACCCAGAAAAGAGTCAGGCCGTCGGGTTGCAACTCATTAAGAACTTTGGATCATGGCATACGTAGCCGTAAGGGGTTAGGCGTGAGGGGTGAGGGGTGAGGTGATGACAATGCAAAACAAGACAACTTTTTCCTTACACCTGACGCCGTACGCGCTCGTGCTGACGGTTCTTGTGCTGGCCTTAGTCGGCTGCAGTGGATCAAAAGTGACCACGAAATCGTCCAGGGAATTGCCGCATTATCAGATTCGCACCATCGCATTGGTACCGTTCACGACTCTCACGACGCCACAAGTACGGGATGTCGCCGATCAAACCTTCTCGGTACCACCGGAGGTTAGTAGGTCCGATATAGCGATTGCCGTGCCACCGAATTTCCACCAGCCTCTCAGGCAAACATTCACAGTGCCGACCGGTGCCGGGGACATCGTCACGCAGTTACTATGGAGCCGGTTGAAGGCGAGGAAGGGCATCACCGTGCTTTCGCCGGGTGAGGCAGCGATAGCGCTAGCCTCTCAAGCGCCGTCGCAACTGTCCGCCGGTCAGTCACCGGCGACGATGGTGGCAAAACGGCTCAAGGCGGAGGCCTCGCTGATCGGCCAAGTGTTGGTGTACCAGGAACGAGTCGGAGGTCGCTTTGGCGCCAGCCCTGCGGCAACAGTGGGTTTTGAAGCCAAACTCATTGCCGCTGATGGGCAAGTCCTGTGGGAAGGGAATTACTATGAGAAGCAGCGGCCAATGAATGAAGACGTGATGGGATTTATCCAACGTAGGGGCATGTTTGTCACGGCGGAAGAGCTGGCGGCGTATGGGGTCGAGCACATGCTCAAGGAATTTCCGTTTGGAACAGTCGGGGAACACTGAGAGGAAGCGGTTCTTTGTATGCTCGTTATTCCTGCTATTGATTTAAAAGATGGCCGCTGTGTGCGGTTGCGCCAGGGGGACATGGCGGCAGAGACGGTTTATTCTGACGACGTGCCGGCTGTCGCGAGGCAATGGCAGCAAGGTGGCGCGACATTGATCCATGTGGTGGATTTGAATGGGGCCGTGGAGGGAGAACCGCGCAATCTTCCTCAGATCGAGACGATCATTCGCACCGTAAGCCTAAAGATACAGGTTGGAGGAGGGATACGATCGATCGAGACGGTGCGGCGCTATCTCGGGGCGGGCGTGGCTAGGGTGGTGCTCGGGACTGCGGCATTGACCGATCGGTCTTTCTTGGAAAAGGCCTGTCAGGAATTTCCTCGCCAGATTTTGTTGGGACTGGATGCGCGAGATGGGAAGGTAGCGGTCAAGGGTTGGACCTCTGTTTCGGAGACGAAAGCGACAGATTTGCTCAAGGAACTGGCAGGCTATGCCTTGGGCGCCGTGATCTATACGGACATTGCCCGCGATGGTATGTTGAGCGGGCCGAATCTGGTGGCGTTGCGGGAAGTGGTGGAATTGTCGTCCTTCCCCGTGATCGCCTCCGGCGGTATTTCGCGCGTCGAAGACTTGCGGGCCGTACAGGCGCTTGGTCCTAGAGTTGAAGGTGCGATTGTGGGGAAAGCGCTCTACGATGGAAAATTAGATTATCGGGCCGCTCTGGCAGCCCTCCACGCCTCACGCCTTACCCCTCACCCCTAACGGTTTAAGTATGTTGACTAAACGCATTATCCCCTGCCTCGATGTCAAAGACGGGCGCGTGGTCAAGGGTGTGAGCTTTGTGAATCTCCGCGACGCGGGCGATCCGGTCGAAGTGGCCACCGTCTATGATCGTGAAGGAGCCGATGAACTCTGCTTTCTGGACATCACCGCTTCCCATGAGGACCGAAAGACCATCATCGATGTCGTTGAGCAGACGGCAGCCCGGGTCTTCATGCCGTTGACTGTCGGTGGGGGAGTGAGAACGATCGAAGATATCCGAGCGCTGTTAAATGCGGGCGCGGATAAGGTGAGCATCAATACGGCGGCGGTCCAACGGCCTGAATTTGTGAAGGAGGCGGCAGAGCGATTCGGGACACAATGTATCGTCGTGGCCATCGATGCCAAGCGTCGCGTTTCGCCGGCAACAGGGTGGGAAGTGTTCACCCATGGTGGCCGCAAGTCGACTGGCCTCGATGTCATCGATTGGGCAAAGACGATGGCGCAATATGGGGCGGGAGAGATTTTGCTTACGAGCATGGATCAAGATGGGCAACTGCGAGGATACGACCTTGCATTGACCGCGACCGTGTCGGAAGCTGTGTCGATTCCAGTGATCGCGTCTGGTGGCGTGGGGAATTTGGATCATCTTTACGACGGATTCGTCAAGGGCAAGGCCGATGCGGTGCTGGCCGCGTCTATTTTTCATTTCCGGACCCACACGATTCCGGAGGCGAAAGCCTATCTTCGTCAGAAGGGAGTGGCGGTTCGATAATGGATGTGGGGCGATTGAAATTCGATGCGCAGGGGCTGATTCCGGCGGTCGTGCAGGATTGGCAGGACGGCACAGTCTTGATGGTGGCCTTCATGAACCAGGAGGCTTTACAAAAGACCATCGAGACGAAGTCCGTGCATTTCTGGAGCCGGTCGCGCCAGATGCTATGGGAAAAAGGTGAGACCTCCGGCCACAGGCTGCAGCTCAAGGATCTGTTTCTCGATTGTGACGGCGATGCCCTCCTCGTGAAGGTCGAGCCGGTCGGCCCGACGTGCCACACGGGGGAGCGGGCCTGCTTCTTTTCTCGTCTGGACTCGCCGGAGACGAAGACGTCCGAGTCCTGGGGCGGCATTCTCGAACGCCTCTACCAGACGATCCAAGAGCGGAAACGTCAGCCCTCGAGCGAGTCCTACACCTCCAAACTGCTGGAAGGCGGGGTTGATCGTATTTTGAAGAAAATCGTCGAGGAAGCCGGTGAGGTGGCGATAGCCGGGAAGGGCGGGAAGAAGGACGAAATCGTGTATGAAACGGCAGATCTGTTATTCCATACCTTGGTGGCGTTGGGGTACCACGGCATCACACCTCAAGAGGTCTATCAGGAGCTGGCGACTCGGTTTGGAAAGTCGGGCTTGAGAAAGGGAAGCAGCTCATGAGCGAGTGCCTCTTTTGCAAAATCGTCGCGAGAACCATTCCTGCGGCGCTCGTCTATGAAGATGACCTGGTGGTCGCGTTCGACGATATCAATCCCCAGGCGCCAACTCATACGCTTGTCATCCCCCGGAAACATGTGACGTCGGTTGCAGACCTGCAAGATTCGGATGTCGGATTGCTCGGACATTTGATGCTTGCCGGCAAC
>JANOOS010000328.1:0-7636 GCA_031421455.1 Nitrospira sp. | reverse complement strand
GAGGCGAATCGCTCGATGCACGCAAAAGAGCTTGTGCAGCGATTGGTTGAGGGAGGGCTCCAGATCAAGGGGAAAACGCCGCTGACATCAGTGGCTACATCCTTGAAGCGGGACAAGCGGTTTAAGAAAGTGGGCCCGAACACGTTTGAGGCTTTGGAAGAGTCCCTGATCCACGCAGTGTAGTAAGTCAGGTAGGTAGACCTTAAAATAAGTGAAGGGGGGTGAGAGTCTTGGCGACGAAGAAAGCAGCAAAGAAGAAGAAGAAGTAGTCCCCGCCTTGATTTGAGCGTCGGGAGCAAGGCCACTTGCTCTCGACGCTAAATCTTAGCTCAGTTAACCGCACGTCAAAATTTATCTCGCCCGGATCGGCAAGATCGCGCGCAGGTTCCATTCAACAGAACAGTGTTAGGAGGCTTGAAGGGCCACAAGCGATGTTGGCCGTGGCGCGGCTTTGGCGGAACGAGGCTTGGACGCGGCGACTGTCTCGTCGCCGTCGAGCAACACCCAGCTATCGGGGTGAGAGAGAATCTGCTGAACAAGACGGGTGTGTATTGCATGCCCCGAGCGATCGGCGATCAAGTGCCCGATAAAGGGTACGCCGAGCAACGAAAAGTCTCCGATCAAGTCGAGGATTTTGTGTCGCACGAATTCATTGGCAAAGCGAAGGCCTGATTCATTGAGAATGCCGTCCTGAGAGAGGACGATCGTATTGTCCAGGTTGCCACCCTGGCCCAGCCCGCGAGCCCAAAGCGCTTCCACTTCCTGCAAGAACCCGAATGTTCTGGCATCCGCGATCTCACGCTCAAATGCATGGGCTGAATGCTCATAGACGTAGGTCTGGGTCTGGATTAAAGGATGATTGTAATGGATGGAATAGGTAATCTTGGTGGTCGTGGACGGTTCGATGCGAACCCGCCGATCTCCGTCCACCACTTCGAGAGGCCGTGTGATTTTCAGATAGGGTTGCCGCCGGTTCTGGGGAGTAATTCCAGCTGACCGAATCAAGCGAACGAAGTGTGCCGCGCTGCCGTCCATCACGGGGGCTTCACCGGCATCAATCTCCACATATACGTTATCGATGTCGAGTCCGGCCAAGGCGGCCAAGACATGCTCAATCGTCTTGACCTGAAACCCGTTTCCGCTGATCGCAGTACAGAGTTCCGTAGGCACCAAATGCTCGACGGAGGCCGAAAGAGAGGCTCCATCTTTGTCGCTCCGGTTTACGAAGACAACCCCTGTATTTGGTGGAGCAGGCCTGAGTGTAAGTGTGACTGGCTGTCCAGAGTGGAGTCCAACTCCTGCACAACTCACCGCATTCGCTAAGGTTTGCTGAACTCTCACAAAGTAACCTCAATATTAGACACAGGGGGTATCAGCAACTCGTGTGCCAGTCGGTATTTTTATGAGAAATGAGCATAGATCATTGATAATAAAAGACAAATGTTTAACTGCTGGCGCGTGAAGTCGTGTTGTAAAAACATGACACCTGTGACTTTTCAAGGATTATCAATCGTAGTTCCGCCGCTATTCATGACGAGCCAGTGGAATTGGGCGAGGCGCGTGAGACTGGTGGGACAGGCGAGACACTTGTAGTAAGGGCTTGCGCGTTGAGCCTGTCGTGCGTTTGGGCTGCTGGCGGGATTTTTCAGATTGTTGCTAGAAGAGCCGCAAGTCGCTTGTCGGACTAGGGACGTTTCTATGTTGGTGCCACAACGACTAGGGCCGTGGATCCAGCTCGATGAGTCCTTTCCGAATGGCCAGGATAGCAGCTTGCGTACGGTCATAGACTTGCAGCTTATGGAAAATGTTCCGCACATGATTCTTGACGGTCTTTTCACTCAGGTCCAAGTTATTGGCAATTTCCTTGTTCGTCTTGCCATCTGCGACCAAGCGTAAGACTGTGATCTCTCGTTCCGTCAGATCGTGCTCGACCCACCCAGGCTTTTTCCCTTTCTTCTGAGACATCAAGGAAAACTCTGCCAAGATCTTGCTCGCAACGGAAGGATGGATCAGCGACTCGCCTTTGTAGATCGCGCGAATTGCGGCGACGATCTGAGAGGACTCGGAGTCTTTCAAGAGGTATCCGGTAGCGCCAGCGCGGACCAAATCGAAAATATATTGTTGCTCGTCATACATGGTCAGCGCTACGATTCCGATGTGAGGAAACTCACGTTTGATTTGCCTGGTCGCTTCGACTCCGCCCATCCTGGGCATGCTCACGTCCATCAGCACGACGTCGGGCATCAACGTCTTCACCTTCTCGACGGCTTCCATGCCATCCTGGGCCTCGCCCACGATATGAATGTCGTCTTTCGTCTTGAGGATTGCGGCCAGTCCTTCGCGTACGACGCGATGGTCGTCCGCGATGAGCACTTTAATTTTTTCCATGGGCGATCGTCTCCTTGTTGACCAGGGGAATGTCGACGACGATAGTCGTGCCGTGTCCTTTCTTGGACTCGATCTTGCCTTCACCGCCCACGAGTCGAGCCCGTTCCAGGATTCCGCGAATCCCGAAATGATCCCATTTTTCCGGGTCGCGCAGCACGGTGTCCATGTCGAATCCTATGCCGTTGTCCCCGATGGTGACCTTGAGGCGTGTGGGGTCGATGTCCAGCCCTACAGTGACCCGAGTCGCTTTTGCGTGTCGTTCCACGTTACTGAGTGCTTCTTGCACAATGCGAAACAGAAAGATCTTGGTACGTGGGAATAAAATCTGTTCATCGCCGGATACACGGAACTGTGTCTTGATATGATACTGGGTCTCGTACGAAGTGAGATAGTTGGTCAGGGCCGGGAGCAGCTCCATCTTGTCGTAGTGGAGGGGGCGGAGATTGAAGATGACTTGTCGCGCTTCATGGATGGCCAACTTCAGCTGGGCTTTGCTCTCGCGCAAGGTGGCCAGGCTGGCTTTCGGATCTTTTCGAATCAGTTGCAGGCTCAGATCCAGTTTGAAATTCACCCCGGCCAAGTTCTGCACGAGGCCGTCGTGCATTTCACAGGCAATGCGCGTCCGTTCCTCCGTCACTGCCACACCCGTCTCCTTGACATAGAGGCGATAGAGCGATTGGTACTTATTTAAGGTTTTCTCGATCTCTGCTGTGGCGCGGATGCGGGCTTCGATGAGTTCCCACATGAATTTTGCGCTGGCTCCGCCGATGATGGTCACGCCCATCCGGTGAAAGTCTTGGAGTAAATCCCAGACCTTGGCATTGCCTGACACGTCGATAATGAGATCCACGCGCTCGAGGTCCAGGAGTCGCCGGTAATCGCGGGTCACGGGGATGCCAAGCCGTTTTGCCAGTGTAATGCCCGGGGCATTGGCCTGGACCTCGGCCACGCATACGATTGTGACCAGCGGATCTGTCGCAAATATCTCCATCAGTGCCGTGCCTCCACGGCCTGCACCGATGATTGCCACATGCGTGCCGCTCGGCGCTCCGGTTTTGCGTGGTCGTCTGGAAGACATGGCGTGTGTTGTCGGCATCGTGACGCCTACTCGTTGAGAAATCGTGCTCTGTTGTAGCCCGACGAATGGGCGGCAGGACCATGAGGAGAGAGGAGGGATCCTGCGTCCCTCACCGCTCGCGGCGTTGCTGGGCCAACGTTCTCAGCTCATCCATGAACTGGTCAATGTCTTTGAACTCTCGGTAGACAGAGGCAAAGCGAACATAGGCGACCTGATCCAGTTGATCAAGCTCTTTCATCAACTCTTCGCCCACGATCCGGCTCTCGATTTCGGTCTCACCCATTTCCTGAATGCGCTTCTCGATACGATCCGCTACGGTTTCGATAGTGGCGGTACTGATGGGCCGTTTTTCGCAGGCTTTCTTGAGGCCAGCGAGAATCTTGGTACGGTCGAACGATTCCCGGCGGCCATCCTTTTTCACCACCATAGGAAGGATTTCATCGACGCGTTCGTAGGTGGTATAGCGGCGCTTGCAGCCGAGACATTCGCGTCGACGGCGAATAACCTCGCCCTCCTTCGCCATGCGCGAGTCTACGACCTTGTCTTCGAGTTCATCGCAGAAGGGACATTTCACAGGCGGCAATCCTGCCCAGTCTGATGTAGGTTAGTAGGGATGAAAGATTGGGAAACGGCCGCAGAGTGCTTTAGCGTGAGCGCGGATTTCCTCGAGCGTCGCGGGTTCGTGCCGATGCTGCAGAGCCCGGTCGATTAAGCCCACAATCTCTTTCATCTCGGCCTCCCGCATCCCACGGGTAGACACAGCGGGTGTTCCCAATCGAATGCCGCTGGCGATGGCCGGCGGCTTTTCGTCGTAAGGCACGGCATTCTTGTTCACGATAATACCGGCCTCGCCCAAGGCCGCGTCCGCTTCTTTGCCTGTAATGCCCTTGTTGGTCAGATTCATTAACATGAGATGAGTATCCGTGCCGCCCGACACAATCTTGTACCCACGGTCGAGAAGCCCTTGGGCCAGCACCTTCGCATTGGCAATGACCTGCTGCTGGTAACGTGTAAAGGCCGGTGAGAGGGCCTCCTTGAAGGCAACGGCTTTTGCCGCGATCACGTGCATCAAGGGTCCGCCTTGTATTCCCGGGAAGAGCAATTTGTCGACCGCTTTGGCATGCTCAGCCTTGCACATCACGACGCCGCCCCTGGGTCCGCGCAGGGTTTTGTGTGTAGTCGTCGTGACGAAATCGGCATAGGGAACAGGGTTCGGGTGGAGCCCGGCGGCAATCAGTCCGGCGATGTGGGCGATATCGACGAGCAGATAGGCGCCGACCGACTTGGCGATCTGTTGGAATCGTGGAAAATCGAAGGTGCGCGCATAGGCGCTGGCGCCGACGACGAGCAAGCGTGGCCGGCATTCTTCCGCCACCTTCTGCACCGCGTCATAGTTAATGGTCTCAGTCTCACGTTCTACGCCGTAAGAAAACACACGGAACAGGATCCCTGAAAAATTGACCTTGCTGCCGTGGGTGAGGTGACCCCCTTGAGCGAGGTCCATGCCCAGGATAGTGTCACCGGGTTTCAGTATAGACAGGTAGGCCGCCATATTCGCTTGCGACCCTGAATGCGGCTGCACGTTCACATGCTCCGCGCCGAAAATCTGTTTACAACGCTCGATGGCGAGATCCTCCACCCTGTCCACATGCTGACAGCCACCGTAGTACCTCTTCCCCGGGTACCCTTCAGCGTACTTATTGGTCATGATGGAGCCCTGAGCAGCCAGGACGGCGAGACTGGCGAAGTTCTCCGAGGCGATCAGCAGCAGCTTCTCACGCTGCCGCTCTTCCTCGGCAACAATTGCGGCATAGACATCCGGGTCCGTGGCTTTGAGTGCGTCTAAAGAACCGACCGCATCGTTCATGACAGTTCGTTCCCTCGTTAGGCCTCAGCGGGAGCCGTTTCAGCTTCATGTTTCTTCACGACGTGGATGACCACCGTCGCGGTCACGTCCCGTGGAAGCTTAATCGGCACGGTGAAGGTGCCGAGTTCCTTGATCGGATGATCCAGCTGGATCTTGCGCCGATCCACCGTAAAGCCTTGCTCTGCCAATCTTTCCGCAATGTCTTTGGTCGTAACCGACCCGAACATCTTGTCGTCCTTGCCGACCTGGGCTTGCACTGTGAGCGACACGGCCGAGATGCTCTTGGCATGGGTTTCGATCTCCAGCTTTTCTTTTTTTGCCCGTTCACCGGCCACACGCTTGATATGCTCAAAGGCCTTGATGCTGCGACTATCGGCCAACACCGCTTTTTTGCGCGGGAGCAGAAAGTTCCGTGCATACCCATCTTTCACATCGAGCAGGTCGCCGAGATGTCCGACCCCCTCCATCGTTTCTTGTAGAATGACTTTCATACCCCTAACTCCTTCTGTTGGAAAGGAAAAGAGGATACTAGGGGGGCAAGCAAAAAGTCAATTCGCAATGTGCCGATGATGTTCCGCTGGTCAGGATTATGAGGTGATCATGACCAGGAGGATACCCTCTGACAAGCTGGACAGGCGCAAGAGACCGACCGTATGATGGCCACCGCTATATTATGAGGGTGACAGTCCCAAGAATCGTATGACCGCACGAGACCTTCTCGAAACATGGGCGCTCAGGTATGAAGCCGAAGAGCAGCAAGCGAGCGACGCAGCGCTTGACCAGCCAATTATTCTGGTAGCAGGCCGACTTGTGCGCACCATCGGTACGCTTCATCTATATGAGCTGACGCTTCCAGAAGGCCTGTCCATCGAGCATGACACCCCTGTCTCGATTATCCCTCCTGACGACATGGAGCCAATTGAAGGCATCGTGCTGGCTGGGCAAGGGCATGTAGTCCTCATGCAGGCATTCGATATGATCGGAGAGTCCTGTGCTGGCGCAACCGTGGTTCCCGATCGGGCGGGGATACTAGCCACGTCGGCCAAACGATTGCGCAACATGCTCGCACAGCCAGACGCCTATCGACTCGGTCCGGCAGACCGCTTGGCTCCCCTCCTTGAGGCGGCAACGGAAACGGAAGAATCTACCGGGGCAGGCACCGGATCGTCGATACTCACGAGCGTCTGGGCTGACGAGCTCTCAGTGCGCAGGCAGCGATTAGCTGTGCTGGCGATCGAACTGATTCGCGCAAATAAACGAATCTTGGTGGTTTGCCCTGATCATCGGGCGGCGGATGCACTCGTCGGAACCATCGCGAAAGCCATGAAAGCCGTGGGGCTTATGTATAAGACATGGGTAAGTCGCTATGAAATGGCATTGGCTCAGCAGGTCGAGGGCATCGGGATTCAGGAGTTGGGGTTCGAAGCGCAGATGCATCAGTTTTATGCCAATTCGCACGCGGATAAGGCCGCGCTTCGGCGCAAGTACGATCGATTTCGAGAGTTGACGCCGGTGTTGGCGTACAAGAGGCAGAAGCAAAAGGATCTTGATGAAGTGCGCCTCTTAGAATGGCGATTACTGACGCAGGTCGGCGACCTGCAGGCCAAGATCAAAGAGGTGAACGCCACGTTGGCTGAGTATGAGAACCTTCCACTCTTCAGACGGCTCAGCTTGCAAGCCCTTGGGAAAAATGTTGAATCGCTGCATCAATATCTTGAGTTGTATGAAAGCCAGTGCACCGAGCTGAGAGGGGAACTTGATGTGGCCAAGGTCCGCATCAATGAGCTTGTGCCGGAGGCTTCTGTGCCGAAAGACATGCGGCCGGAGTTTGACGATCTGAAAGAGGAGATCATCCGGCTGGGCGGAACGAAAAAGATCCGCGAATTGCTTTCGGCAGAAGAAGATACGAACCGCCAGGCCTTCATTCAGAATCGGCGGCTCGTAGTCACTACCGCATCGCGAGTGCTGAGCGATCCCCTCTTCAGTCGCGTCCGGTTCGATGTCTTGATTGCCGATGAGGCGCCGTGGATTGCGGCGGCTCCATTGCTTGGCGCCGCCGGGCTCGTCCACGAGCGGATCGTGGTCAGTGGCAACCGACGCGATATTGCAGCGGCCGGACTGTGGGCCTCACGCGAGTCAGAGCTTCGGCGATCAAAGCCGCTTGCTTGACGGGAACCTCAGTAATTCAGGATAATCCCCTTCCACCTCGATATGCCGAAGTGGCGAAACTGGCAGACGCACTAGATTCAGGGTCTAGCGCCCGCAAGGGTGTGCGGGTTCAAATCCCGCCTTCGGCACCAACT
>JANOOS010000327.1:0-6012 GCA_031421455.1 Nitrospira sp. | reverse complement strand
CACTTCGGGCGGAACGAACCGGAGTTCACCTGGGAAAAGACCGACAAGGCCAAAATCTTGCGCCGAGACGCAGGACTGTAATCAACGCTGTGCGCGAACTTTACGAAGGGGGACGGTAGATTAACCGTCCCCCTTTTTCTGACGTCCCATTACCCCTTACCCCTAACGTTTCACGCCTAACGAGGAGGAGATCTGTGGAATACGATGTGAAAGATATGAAGCTCGCAGACCAGGGCAAACTCAAGATCGAATGGGCCGAAGCCACCATGCCGGTGCTGCGCCTCATCAAGAAGCGGTTTCTGCGCGAGAAGCCGTTCGCAGGGCTCCGCGTCACAGCCTGTCTCCACGTAACGACCGAAACTGCGAATCTGATGAAAACACTCCAGGCTGGTGGAGCCGATGTCCGTCTCTGCGCCTCCAATCCACTCAGCACGCAGGATGAAGTCGCAGCGGCACTCGTCAAGCATGACGGCATTCCGACCTTCGCCATTAAAGGCGAAGACAACAAGACCTACTATCAACATATCCAGTCGGCCATCGCCCACAAGCCGCAAATCACGATGGACGACGGGGCAGATGTCGTCTCGCTGATCCATTCCAAGCGCAAAGACCTGCTCAAGCATGTCATCGGCGGCACGGAAGAAACCACCACCGGCGTCATCCGGCTCCGCAGCATGGCCGAAAAGAAAGTGCTGAAGTTCCCAGTGATCTCCGTCAACGACGCCGACACCAAGCACCTGTTCGACAACCGGTACGGGACCGGCCAGAGCACGATCGACGGCATCATCCGCGCGACGAACCGGCTGATCTGCGGCACCACCTTCGTGGTCGCAGGCTACGGCTGGTGCGGACGCGGTATCGCAATGCGCGCCAAGGGGATGGGCGCCGACGTCATCGTCACCGAGATCGATCCGGTCAAAGCAATTGAAGCGGTCATGGATGGGTTCCGCGTCATGCCGATGGAACTGGCAGCGCCGATAGGAGACTTCTTCGTCACAGTCACCGGCAACCTCAAGGTTGTACGCAGTGAGCACTTCGCGGTGATGAAGGAAGGGGCCATCGTCTGCAACTCCGGCCACTTCAATGTCGAGCTGGATATTCCGGCCTTGGAAAAATTAAGCCGTAAGAAGCTGCTCATCAGACCGGGTGTCGAGCAATTCACGCTGAAGACGGGCAACCGGGTCAGCCTCCTCGGCGAGGGACGGTTGGTCAATCTCGCGACCGCGGAGGGCCATCCTTCCAGCGTCATGGACATGAGCTTCGCGAACCAGGCGCTCGGAGCTGAGTACTTGGTGAAGAATTATAAGAATCTGGAGAAGAAGGTTTATCCGGTCCCGCCGGTGATCGACAAGGAAATCGCGCGGCTCAAACTCGCCGGCATGGGGATGAAGATTGATACGCTGACGAAGGAGCAGGTGAAGTATCTGGCGTCGTGGGAGATGGGGACATAGGCAGGTCGTGTACGGTCCCTCGCTTCGGCGCCTTCGAGACACCCCTTCCACGGCGCTCTGAAGCGGAAGCCTTCTGGAATTCCTTCAGCTGCGGTCGCTTCGGCGACCGCAGTCCTTCAGTCAGTTCCAGCTTTCCTTCTTCAGACGCCGGGCGGGGCCCCGTCTCTCTCGGCGAAGTCGCTCGAGACCGTAACCCAACCTGCTATGGAATAAAAGAATCACCACTCCGCTTGGGTTGGGAAAGAAGGAAACAGGAAGGCCACCGCTTATCGGTGGCCTTCCTGTTTCAAGCCGGTTTTAGTTCTCACATCGCCCGAGGCTCGGTGGGTCCCCATTCCTCCGCCAAGGTCGCGCCAGAGAGCCTCAGGCCCACCGCGGGGAACTTTAAGATGCGCGCAAGTGGACCACCCCGCACCACTCCTGCCAGCAATGGAGGGGGAAGTAATGAAGAGGCCACCGGAAACGGTGGCCTTTTCAATTTAGACGTGCTTATCGTATGCTCCTCATAAATTCTCGTCCCAAGATTGGATTTCCATGTCGATACCGTTGTATGCAGAAAATAGTTATGGCGTTATCCCGAAGGACTTTAGGTTCGACTTGCCTGAAGGATATTCAGTCCTAGCAGGGAAGAATGATTCGGGGAAATCGACGCTGCTCCAGTTTGTTTTCCGATCGCTCTACAGTCCTGGCAGTATTCCTCGAAACTCGATTTGTTTGATACCTCAAGACAGACAATACATATCTCCGACCACGAAGCCACCAGCCAGCTTGGATCAATATAACCATGATATGTTTCAACAGTGTCAGTCTGCGCCAAGACGCTCCGATTCAGGAAACCTTACTCTCCTCGTGGCTCTATACACCTTGTGCTTGGATCGAACCAATTTCCTCTCACAGGTTAATGAACACAATAAGTTTCTTCTCCGTATGGGATTCGAGCCCGTTACTCTGAGAGATGGCCAGACGGCCAGGGTAAGTGAGGTGGAAATAGTTTCCCATGGCTCAGGAATGCGGTGCGCCCTGCCTATTTTGGCTGCACTCACCTCTCCTGATATTAAGTACCTATTGATCGACGAACCAGAATTATCTTTGGAGGCAAGAGCACAGAAAGTCCTGAAAGAACTTCTTCTTGAAGCTGGCCAGGCTGGAAAAACAGTGCTGGTAGCCACACAGTCTCATATATTTCTGAACAAGGACAATGTCGCTTGCAACTATGTGGTCATTAATCAAGGCGGCAGACTAGGTCTTGAGCAAGTATTAGAAAAAAAGAAGCTGCTAGATCTTACCTTCAACCTTTTGGGCAATTTACTGGAGGATCTGTTTTTCCCGAGCAACTTCCTAATTGTAGAAGGCAGCTCCGATCAAGTGGTCTGCGAAAAAGTCGCCACTCTTCTCGGGATACCAACTGGCAAGGTAAAGATAATTTCTGCTCAGGGCATAGATAACGTCAGCGATGCGTATAAATCGATCAAGAACACTTTGGTGCCCCTTCTTGCTGACCACTCACCCTATTCAAAGCGAGTGGTTGTGCTTCTCGACAGACCGAGCTTTGACGCATCTCGCTCCGTGGATGAAATTCAAGATGCGTTGAAGGAACGATGCATTGTCTTGGATGAGCCTTCTCTGGAGGAATACGTTCCCGAAGATCTTTTTGAAATGGCGGGAAGGAATAAAGCCATTGATTTGGATAACCTCAAGGAGAAAGCTACAGAGCATAAGTACGCAAAGAAAGACGAAACTCTCAAGGCGCTCCGTGAGTTAAAAAGAGAGATCTCATCTGCTCTAGCGGCCGCATTAAGGCACGAAGACCTCGACAAGATCCCGAAGATTAGGGACGCAGTAAAACTAGCCTCAGACAGAGCCTATTCTTAGGCTCAAGAAAACGGTGTCTACCGCCTCCCCTTTACTCTCTCAAGTGAAAGACATACTCCGCGGATACTCTTGGAACAACTGACTACACGTAAGATCATTGCGGATTTGAATATCCCTTGCAGAAAGCACGCCCCTGGTTGCCAACTCATTAGAGATAGCCTTGGTATCACTATCCGATATGCCATGCGGCGTGGCGAAAACACTTCGTCCTGTCGGTGGGCTCGTGGAGCTAGCCTTGGGTAACAAAAGTTCGATGTTCAAGCGGTGAAATGCGAAGCCTAGAAAGACAAGCCTGAGAAACGTTTTCATGTGTGAGCGGATGGCGGTCACGTCACTCGACGATTCGTTCGTGCCTTCCGTAAATGTTTTAATTCGATTGAATAACCTCAAAAGTTGTCCAGAGTTTGGGGTAACGCCATACTCAATGACATCATTCTGTTTAAGCCAAGGAAGTGACCCGACAATGCCATACAGATGATAGATTTCAACAAAGAAACGGCGTCTGACACCTTTGCTTCCGCCGGCAGCGAATGCGGATAGGCCCTGGAGAAAACGCATGCGGACTAGCAAGGGACGCGGCAACTTATACCGCGTCCCTCTTGAGCGATTTGTTAACTCATGGGTGCGACACTTTATCTATTCTGACGAACCGCACTTCTTCGCTCATAACAGCGGCCACGGGCATGACCATAAGTAATCCAATGAAACCCTCTTGCTTTCTTAATTTTCCATGCGCCTTCGTATCGAGACCGAGTTCATGTCTCGCGTAATAGGGGCCGTATAAAACGGGGTCTATGTCCCCAGCAGACCCGAAGCCATGTTTCAAACGAATGCGCCCGGAGTGAATCTCAAAGTCCTTTCCTTCAACAAACGTATCCTCTTTTTCAACACCAACTCTACTCCTTGCCCTAACTCCGAGATTGTTGGGGCTCAGCAACCTGACTTCGATTGTTGTAATGAGGGCGTGAGGTATTCCTTCGGGTTTCGGCCAAATCACCTTTGACAGGTAAACGGGTAAGTGTCCCTGTTCGCCTTCACCAAGATTTTGGTAGACCCCCTCTAGTTCTTTGAGGGTTTCAATCTTGTCAAAGCCAACATTATCAGTCGGACGGTAGGAATTACACCCATTGAGTAAGAGGACGAGGCTAAATAGCGGAAGCAATATTCTCATGGAATTCTCCTTGAGCTACTTATTGAGTATGCTGATCGGCTTATTACGCCCCGTACACGAGAGATTCCACTCGGTGCCGTGGCCCTCAAAGTCACCACATTGGTACGGACGGGACAACACATCGGAAAGCGACGGGAGAGGCGAATCAGGAAGGGCATGGCGGCCCATTCTAGGATGGCCACCAACTAGGCGCAAGGATCTAGGCGCGGTGGCCCGTCAGGGCCGGAAAACAGGGACATTCTAAATTTCTTGATATCTCAGAGGGCTGGCTGGAGCGGAGGTCACCGGAGGTGCGGGGACTTGCCGATCCCAGCCGAGACGGTGGGCAAATTTGTCTCAGCACCGAATCGTTTTCGTTCCACATGGAGCCTGTGCGGGGGGTGCAACCCTAGGAAATACCTCAGACTGCGACAGAAAGCATGCGCATTTCAGATGGGGCACATGGCTTGCGTGATATCCCTTTAGCCTGAATTATTCATGCCCCCGTTGTGAATTTGCTTCGAAGCCAGGCGCGAGGGAAACATTGAGCAAGATGGAATCCCGTATTAGACAACCGTTCCGTTTCCCTTAATCCGAGCGAACCGAGGAGGAACCATGGCATCCACAATAATGGAACTCCGCAAGCACCAACGTTATCCTGTCCGTTTCAAAAGTATCTTCTCCATTGACGGTGTGCATATCGAGGACGGCGTCGTCACTGACCTATCCCTCGAAGGCTGTCGGTTGACAACCGCCATTCATATTCCTTCCAATATCCCCATAGAAATTCATATTCGGCCCGATCAACATGCCCCCGTGTATGTCTCCGGCGCAGTGGTCTGTTGGGAAAAGGATTCCGTTTTCGGTCTCGCGTTCAAAGAGTTGCCGGAACTCGAATCGGCAACGCTGACTCGCCTGCTGTGGTTAGTGCCCTCGTGGACGGAGGAATAGGGGCATGCGGGGATCGCAGAGTCCTTCGGACTCAGAGCAGAGACCCACTGGTTAAAAAACCTAGACTATGGAGTTTTCGCGCATCGAAACCCGTTGTTGTGGCTCGGGTGGTGCTCCGGTGAGGTGTAGTTGCGATTCGCAGAATGGAGGGACTCCGGTTTGCTGTGCCACGAGCCACCCTTCAAGACTTTGTAGTCACCATGGTCCGGCCCCGTCGGGTTCTTCGACGGACTCTTCTTGTAATAGCCCCTGTCATACCAGTCGCTGACCCATTCCCAGGCATTCCCTGCCATATCATAGATGCCGTAGGTACTCTTACCCTCTTCCAATGTCCCCGCCGGCAGCAATGTCGCATCCTTGTCCCACTGCTTTTTCCCATAGTTCGCCCGTTGCGGTGTGGGCATATCATCACCCCACGGAAACTTCCGCCCATCCGTCCCCCTCGCCGCTTTCTCCCATTCCGCTTCGGTCGGCAGCCGCTTCTCCGCCCATTGGCAATACCTGTTCGCATCGGACCAATCCATCATCACGACCGGATGCTTCAGATGGGTCGGCTGATTCAAGATCTTCCATTCTGGCGGCGCTTTC
>JANOOS010000326.1:0-3913 GCA_031421455.1 Nitrospira sp. | reverse complement strand
CGGCCTCAGTCGTCCACCTCAGCGCTGCCACGAACGAATCCGGCTGAGCATATCCTCATGGCTGATTGTGCGTCCCGCATCGGAATCAGCCACTCCGCGTTCCACCATCTGGACGAACGCCAGCTCCCGGAGCAATTCATTATAGGAACTGTCATCCGGCTGATTCCGAAGAACTTCTAACATCTGTTCTTTGGCTGAAGCCATGTGCCCGCCCTCCCAGATCAGAAAAACAAGAATACCCGATGAAGCAGCGTCCTGCAATGCCCCTGGAAATATTTCGCCAAACCGCGCGCCCAGACAAGGCGGTCAGAAAAGTAGCATGCCCCGGTTTCTTGTCCACAAACTGCCCCTCTACCCACATAGCAGGGGTGCGATGAGCTCTATAGTGAAGGCGGCTGAGCCAATCCTCAACTGCGCGCGTCCAACGAATGCTGGTTCATCTGGTCTATTTGGTCTATTTGGTTTGTTTGGTTGATCGGACTGGAAATTCATCCAGAGGAACCAGACAGACCAGAAAGACCGGCTAACCAGACAGACGAGCCCGAGCGCGTTGCGCGAGCACAGAGGATTGGCTCGGGCCGCCCTCACCTCCCGATTTTCCCCTGCTCACCCCTACTCTTTTGCCTGAACCCCTGGATGATAGGTGCCATACACATACACCGGGATGGACAGGTGGCCGAGATGTTTTTCTATCAGCGGCTTCACATCCTTCCAGTCGAGCCCACCCACGCCAGTGGCCAAACGTGGAAGCGCGACACTCTTGAACTTCTCAGCTTCGATCACCTTGACCAGCGCTTTGAGAGAATGGTTCACGTTTTCAATCGTGGCCCGGCCCGGGTGGCTGGCCCCGTGACTAGCAGCAGCCTCCTGAGTAAACAGATTCACGATCCGAACAGCTCCGACTCCGGACCAAGTCCATAACTCGCCGGTCTTGGGGGTAAACGTCTGCGAATAATGCCGGAAGTCCTTATACATTGCCGGCCACCGCTCTCTGAGTGCCAAGGCCAGCCCATTTGCAAAGTTGTCGTTGGGGGCAACCCCGTGTGCCAGAACCTCCGCCTTCGTCAATAAAATATCTCCTGCCACTTCCTTCAACATATAACGTCCTCCTCCATCGAGTTAGTAATGATCGTAAACTTTATCACAGCGGGCGAGATGAATCTCCACTGCACTCACACCACGAAATGATTCACAGCCGCTCTTTATATCTTCCGGTTGAGTGAAGGGCTAGGGGCGAAACGGCTTGACATCGCCTGACTTGCGCAACATTTTGTTCACCTCGTCAAGGTGCAGCTCTTCGCCAACAATCATCTCTCGTGCATATTCTTCCAACAAAACGGACTTTCCCTCGGAGACTTTCAGGAGTTCGTAATAGGCGCAGACAGCGGCCTTCTCGTGCTCCAAGCTTTCCTGCAGGATATCTCCCACATCATGCTTCTCGGTTTCCAAGAGTGTCCCGATTTTCAACGAGGGGTGGCCGCCGAGTAAGGTGACCAGTTCCCCTGCTTTATACGCATGGGCAAGGCTCTCGTCCGCATTACTCTTCAGCCAAGACACGATCGGAATGCGGTTATAGCCATAGACCATGAGGGAGTAATGCGTGTAGCGTACGACTCCCGCCAACTCATGCTCCATAATCTTGTTGAGTATCCCAACCGCGCGTTTCGTGTCTTGATCGTTCATCTTATGCCTCCTGTTAGCAACACTGTCCCGACTGAAGAAGCTGCGAATGGCACGTCTGCTAGCCCGCGTTATTCACGAGGGTTCGTGACGAAACCGCCGAGACGCCAAGCGAGACGGGCGCGCAGAGCCGTGAGGCCCCGATGCGTACTCGTGCAGTACGTTGAGGGTCCGAGCGGCGAGCCCACCCGCCGTCAGGCTTGTCGTAGCGGCGTATCGACGGTTGCAGTAGAAGCCTTCGTGAATAATGCGGGCTAGGTCCAGCCTTTGCAGCAGGACACACCACCGTCGGCCATTCGCTGGAAAACAAGTCTACTTGAAAGCCCGGTGTGTATCCATCTCGTTCTATTCTCGGAGTAGCCCTTGTCATTTTCTCGTCTCTACTTTATAGATTGGGCAGAGTCACAAGCGGAACAATCGTCAGCTTCCGTCGCTGCCCCTCTTGTAGTTGCAGAGGAATGCCTTCTATGAAAATGCTGCTGATCGTCTTTCGTCAGTCGATGGTAGAACAGATCCATGCACTGCTGAAAGAATATGACGTCAACGCGTTTACTGAACTGCACAATGTAGCCGGCAGGGGGGAGACCGGACCCAACGTTCAGTTCTTCCTGTCACCGGGCCCCAACTGCATGATCCTCACAGCGGTATCAGAACAGCTTGCCTGCCGCCTCATCGATGGGTTCACGCGCTTGAAAGCGGAAGAAGGGATACGACAACAAGACAATACCTTCCCTCTTCATGTATTCCTTCTCCCCTGTGAGCAAGTGGTCTAGCCTGCATGGCTGATGAACACTTCTGGTGTAATCGGCGATCCAGTGCTCCGGCGAGCCTTCAGCCGGCGGGCTCGCCCCTCAGACCTTCAACGTACTGCGCAAGTACGCATTTCTTCTCTCCGGCGACTCCTGCCGACAACGATGCCAATCCATCGCCTCACTTGGCGAGGGTCCGCACATAGGCCAGCACATCTCTGCTCTCTTTTTCCGACAGGCGGGTATTCCAAGGCGGCATATTCGGTTTACCCTCATGGATAGTCTTGAGCAGGACGGCATCGGATTTCTTTTTGATCGATGGTGAGCTGAGGTTAGCTGCATCCGGCCCACGAGCAAATCTGTACCCATCCCCTCCGCCCTCCGGCCCGTGGCAACCGGTGCAGTACCTGGCAAACAGGGTCTTGCCACGCGCCACATCGCCACCCTGAGCCTTGGACTCAGCATCTGCCTGCGCCAGATATGAAAACAGAATACTTCCAGTAAACAAGGCTACGATGAAGATATACCTCAAGTTTACATTCATGTTTAATCCTCCTCGGTTTCGTCATACAGCCTGAACAAACAAAGCTGCTCTTTGTTGCTCGTGTCGAACTACTACTTATTATAATGCTCCATCCAAGCTCGCTTGTTCTCCCTCTCCTCCAAGTATGCGGCAGGTGGAAGGGATGGGCACGTCGGTGGCGACATAGCGTAAAACGGTGCCGCGCAGCTGCGACAGCAAGCGTGCGATGACATTGCGTCGTCTCGGCGCAGTTTCATAGGAGCACGCGACGAATGTCCCTGAGACCACGGCTCGTGGATCCTCAACTGCGCGCGTCGAACGACCACTATTATGCTCCTTCCAAGCTTGCTTGTTTCTCTCTTCAGAAGGTGGCCTGTTTGATCTCCCACTGCGCGCAGCTTTCTCACCCTCCCACCCGCTGGCACGCCGAGACGTGCCATTATCCCATGCGAGGGCCTTCAGACTTTCTCCACTTTGCATTGAGGGGAGTGGCCGAGGCTGCCCTTTACTGCGCGCATCGAACGAGCACTGTTTCATCGTGCGCGTTCTGCGAGCAAGAAGGGCACCTGGCCGCTCCCTTCCCATCTCAGGCCGCGCGTTGCGCGAGCACAGGAGATCAACAGACCACCCTCTCTTTTTTTCCCAACTTGCACCCTCCCTCAAAGGGGCGGGCTCGTGGGTCCTCAACTGCGCGCGTCGAACGAGCACCTTCTGAGCGTGCGCGTTCCGCGAGCACGGAGGACCCGCGAGCCTGCCCCGTCATACCCACTCAGGCGCATACTCCTTCCCCGTTTCTTTTTCTGCGAACCATCGATACAGGGCCGGCAAGACCAGCAACGTGAGTACCGTTGAGGTGAAGAGGCCGCCGATGACGACGGCCGCAAGCGGCCGCTGGACTTCGGCGCCAATACCTTGCGCGAGAGCCAACGGCAGCAAACCCACCAGCGTCGTCATCATCGTC
>JANOOS010000325.1:0-3819 GCA_031421455.1 Nitrospira sp. | reverse complement strand
CGCCCTTAGATTTCTATCGATCTTCTTGGTGCTCTGTGTCCTTTCCGTCGGCGGATTGGCTCAGGCTCAGTCGGTCGAACATGCCGGACACCATGCCCAGCATCAGGCTGCTACGCATGGCACCCTGCTCTGCTCTTGGATGTGTGCGGCAGGGACGGTTCTCGATACCGCAGTAGTCACATTTCAGGCAGAACTCAGTCCTATTGCACTCGTCACAGTCCCCCATTTCGTACAGCCTTCGGTTGAGACTTGCCGAACTTCTTCCAGCCGCGCTCCTCCGTCTTTCTCTCTGTAATTGTCGTTGTCCATCGGCTCACAGCAGGGCCGAATCCGTCTATCACACGATCCACTGATGGGTTAGAGGGTAGCGGATAGGACGATTCTTCATAGAGAGAAAGGGCCAGCGTTATCATGGTAGCGAAACGATGCATCCTCGGATTCATTCTTAGTCTTACACTCGTCGTCTTCTCCTGGCCCATCGCCCAGCAGGCACAAGCCTCCTGCGGCGCCGTGACCTGTTTCGTCGTCATCGGATCTCAGCAGCAAGTGCCAGTGGCGGGCCTCCTCACGGTCAATGCGATTTACAATTACACACCGATGCGATTACTGGATGGAACCAATGGGGTCATCGCAGCGGTGGATCAGGCGGACCGACAGCTGATTTTGGATCATCATCAGGAGACTCGGACCATTACCCAGCAGTCGACGCTCGACCTCAATTATGGTCTCACCGATCGGGTTGGACTACAACTCACTCTCCCCTATATGTGGCGTACGCATAAACACATCGATGGCCTGGGAGAGGTCGGAGCGAATGGCGCAGGCGATGCTTCCAATTTCTCCGCCAATGGGATCGGAGATACGCGTGTGGCTCTCAAGTACAATGTGCTGCCCACTTTGAGGAGTATGGTGGTGCTGGGATTTGGCGTCTATCTCCCATCCGGCAATACCCATGCGCATGACAGCGCTGAAAAGGTGATGGAGTCGCCCGCACAACTCGGACGAGGACAAGTCGGATTGAATCCGACAATTTATCAGACCTACGAATTGATCCCTCACCGGCTCAACCAATTTGCATCGGCCAGTTACCGCCACACCTTCCGGAACAACGATGGCTATCGGTTCGGCGACGAATATATGCTCAATGCGGGTCTGAACCTGGTGGCGACCCCCTGGTTAATTTTCACCGGCCAGGTGAACTATCGTTATCTCGTGCATGACAATTTCAGTTCGTCGCTATTACGCTCTGCAACACCAGCCGACGCTGTCTTCCCTGACGGCCCGGTGCCGATTGATCCCACGATCAGGAACCGTGCGGTGCCGAATACTGGATCGACCTACTATGCCTTTTCACCAGGGTTCCAAGTCGGCTTAGGGCAGCTCGTTGAATCTAGCTGGACGAACATGACGTCGCTTTACTTCTATGCGCAGATCCCGTTTGAGCGGGACTCCAATAACAATTTGGCTCAGGGAACCAGTTACATCTTCGGGCTTACACGTTCGTTCCAAGTGACGAATCCCTCATAATTGAGCGGGTTCCAGAGGAGGAGGCTGACATGCGACCAAGGAAAACCAACGCGGTGCTTATGGGGCTTGTGCTGCTCGCGGCATTGACGGCGCTGCCGGCCTTCGACAGCTGGAGCATGGGCTCGCGAGTCCCGACAGTCGGTATGCAGGCAGAAGATTTTCGCCTGACCGACCTGGAGGGAAAACAACAGAGCCTCAGCCAATATCGCGGCAAGATCGTACTCCTGAACTTCTGGGCCACCTGGTGCAAACCCTGCACGACCGAAATGCCGGCCATGCAAGCCAGCTTCGACAAGCTGCATGACAAGGGCTTCGTCGTCATCGCCGTCAACGAATTGGAGGACGACGCTAGAGTTCGCGATCACATCAAGCAGTACGGCCATACTTTCCCGGTCCTGATGGATCGCGACAATAAAGTCGCCAATCAATTCGGCGTATTCGGATTGCCCGTAAGCGTCTTCATCGACCAAGAGGGGCGCGTGCAGGAGTACCTCAAGGGTGGCCTGCTGACCGAACAGAAGATCGAAGAAATCGTCGCGCGGATTCAGAAAAAGTAGCGGTAACGGCAGCGGCTCTTCGGTGATGGTTTTAAACCCAGGGGTTCAGGCTGAAGGCTGAAGCTATGAAAGCTTTACATGATCGCGCAAGGCATGAGCCAAGCCATTTAATACCTTCCAAGCCCAACCCTGAATGCCTTCAGCCTATTGACCTGGGCCATTACGAGCTATGACCCATAGAATTCAACAATGTGTCGTCGGAGGGTTGGCGCTCTGGCTTGTGGCGCTCAGCGGGATTGTCTACCCGCAGCTCACCGCCCACATGGGGCAGCATGAGCATCACAACGCAGCAACCCACGCCACTGCACTCTGTTCATGGCTCTGCATTGCAGCCGACGCCGTCGAAGGAACTTCAGTCTTCTTCGCCCCCGTTGAACAAGTCGCTCTCTTAGAGCAGAAAAGCATTAAATCACAGATCGTTGCTCCCCTCACGGTTCAACCACCTTCACGCGCGCCTCCTCGTCTCTAGTCTCTCTTCTTCCATATTTTTCTTCACCGTTGGATCCCTCTGATCGGGATTCCTTCATCTATTTGAAGGAATTCGACTGAGGTTTCCGATGGCGTACATGTTCGCACTACACCGTTACGCCACTGTCCTGTGTCGGAGAAAGGGTGTGTCATGACCGCTCATATCAGACGATTTATCAGCAGCCTCGTCGCTTTGGGATGGTTGCTGTCCGTCATCGTTCCGTCTGTTGAGGCTTCTTGCGGCTCTGTGAGCTGCTTCGTCGTCATCGGCTCCCAACAACAGGTGCCGATGGCGGGACTCCTGACCGTGAATGCCATCTACAACTACACGCCGCTGGAGGCTCGTTCTGGCCAAGGAGGGAGCATCCCCTTTGCGAATCAGGGAAACCAGACGTTGACGCTGGCGAACTTGAATGCGAGTCAAATTCGCACGCTCGTGCGTACCGCGACATTGGACATGAACTACGGGTTGACCGAGCGTTTCGGACTGCAAGTGTCAATCCCCTACAAGCAAGTAAACTCCGATGCCCAGATCGGAGGCCTCAACCCGACTCCCTACAGCGATAAGGGTCTCGGCGATATTCGTGTCGCGTTGAAGTACAACGTCCTCCCGACCTTGCGGACCATGGTCGTCTTGGGATTGGGTGTCGATCTGCCAACCGGGGACTATGGGCAACGGGTGCAGGGGACATCGCTCGCGGAATCGACGCTCCAGATCGGCCGTGGCAATTTTGGGCTCGTGCCGACCATTTACCAAAGCTATGAGTTGATTCCGCACCGGCTCAATCAATTTGCCTTGGCGAGTTACCGCCACACATACAAGAACAGCGACGGGTATAAATTCGGGGACGAGGTGAACCTCAGCGCGGGGCTCAACATTATCCCGCTTGAGCAAACACCGTGGCTCGTGCTGACGCAACAGTTCAACTACCGCTGGATGCAGAACGACTCGATGGATGCGGCACTGTTCCAGTTCAATCCCGGAGGAGCGAACATCCTCCTCGATCCGGCCATTAAACATCGGGCCATCCCGACCACCGGATCGACCTACCTGGCCTACTCTCCCGGCATCATGCTGAACCTCTGGTACTACGCGTCGTTCTACTTCATCGCGCAGATTCCTGTGATGCGAGATTTCAATGGCAATCTCGAACAGCAGCGCAGTTACGTCTTCGGACTGAGCAGATCGTTCCAGTTACTCGGTGGGTCGTAAGGGTAAGGGATAGATGATCAGCGCGTTCTTACAGGTGCGAACAGAGAATCGACG
>JANOOS010000324.1:0-5908 GCA_031421455.1 Nitrospira sp. | reverse complement strand
GCGATCTCGCGCATCGACTTTCTGAAATCCATACTTTGCCGCTGAATGAGTTTGAAGGCCTCTTCTTCCGTCAGCTTCTTCGAGCGCATCAGGTAGCCCTTGGCCCGCTCCATGATCTTCCGAACCGCCAACGCTTCCTGCATCTCATGGGATTTCTCGATCAGGGTCGTATGTTCAATGGCGATGGCGGCTTGGTTGGCGATGGCTTGGAGCAACTTGACTTCTTCTCCGGTAAACACATGCGGAACGGACGTATAGCTATTGATCACACCCAGAGCCTTTTCCCGCACCATCATCGGCACCGAAACCAATGAGCACAGCCCTTCCTTCTTCGCCATATCCGGATACATATAGTCTCGATCGGTCAAGACGTCGAGCACGATAATCGGCCGGCGGTCTTTCACGGCGCGGCCACTGATACCTTGCCCGATCTTGAGGTTTGGCTTCCGGCGATACTGTTCGCTGAGGCTTTGTGTCGCCGCGATCCGCAGTTCCCCGCTGGCTTCGTCCAAGAGCATAATCGAACAGATCTTGGAATTCATCATTTGCGCGGTCATCGATACCAGGAGTTGCAGCACGTCTTTGATCAACCGATTGGATGCCACCGTTTCTGAGACCTGCGACAATGTTTCCACTTGCAAGGCTTTGCGTTGCATTTGATCGTACAGCCGCGCGTTCTCGATCGCTCCACCGACTTGATTGGCGATCGTCGAGAGTAACGCCATCTCATCGGGCTGATAGCGTTTGGGGCGCTTATGCTGGACATTGATCACACCGACCACTTCTTTTTTGGCCATAATCGGTACGGAGACGAAGGCTTGATAGCGGTCTTCCGGAAGGTTGTGGAAAAACTTGAACCGTGGATCGTCGTTCGCATTACTCTGGATCACGACGCGCGTCCGTTCCTGAGCGACCCACCCGGTGATGCCTTCCCCCAAACCGATCGTGATGCGGCCGATCAATTTCGGATGAGGATTTTTCGAGGCTCGCAAAATGAGTTCGTCTTGGCTATCCGACAAGAGGTAGAGGAGGCAGGCATCCGCCTTGGTGACTTCGACGACGACTTCGACGATATGTTTGAGAATCGCTTCGAGGTCCAGTTGGTTGCTGATCGACGCAGAGATCCGATGGAGGACATCGGCTTCGCGTGTTTTTTCACGCAAAGCCTGTTGAAGGTGCGCCACGGATGGTATACGTTTTGTCGTCATTGAGCGTTACCTTCGTGCGCGAGCCTTGGGACGGACAGAATGCTTGCCTGGCTGACGGCTGCTCGACGGGCGTCTTCTGCGGCCATGGTTGCTCTGAAACCACGCTGCGCAAACCTGCCGCTCGATCGGACGAATGAGCACTTTCCCAATCTGCACTGGCCATATCCCAATGACCCGCCCTCCGACCACCTTCTTGTCATGTTGCATGGCGCCCCACAGGGACGTAAAGGATGCCTCTGAGACCTGTTCGGACAATCCCGCACGCTGCACCAGACTTCTGATCCGTTCGACAATGTCTCGCCCACAGAGGCCCATGTGACTAGCCAAATCCGCTTCTTGCACCAATCCAATCCCCACCGCTTCACCATGGATCAACCCGCGGTAGCCCGAGAGTGACTCCAGCGCATGTCCGATCGTGTGGCCATAATTGAGAATGCGCCGGCGATCCGATTCCCGTTCGTCCTCGACAACCACCTGTACCTTGATCTCGCACGATCGCTTAATCGCGTGGATGACCGGCGCCTCCTCGAGTTTCAAGAGCGCAGGCATTTCCTGCTACAGAAAAGCGAAGAATTCCTCGTCGGCAATAATGCCGTACTTGATCACCTCAGCTAACCCGGCGATCCATTCTCGGCGTGGCAACGTGCGCAGCGTGAGGGTGTCAATCAACACCGCGCGTGGCTGATAAAACGCCCCGATGAGATTCTTTCCCAGCCGGTGATCCACGCCGGTCTTACCCCCGACGCTGGAATCTACTTGAGCCACAAGTGTTGTCGGCACTTGTACGAACGGAATTCCTCGTTGATAGATCGCAGCAGCAAAGCCGGTGATATCACCGATGACTCCACCACCGAGGGCCAGTAACAGGGACTGCCGTTCGAACTTCTGCCTGGCTAGCACATCGAGGATCTTGGCGATTGTACCGAGTGTCTTCGTTCGCTCTCCCGGCGGCAAGATAATCGGCGTCGGATCGTATCCAGCCTTGCACAGCGAGCGGAGAGTCTCTTGAAGATAATGGCTTGCCACATGCTTATCCGTCACAACCCCGATCTTCGGAGAGGTCGTAAATGCAGTGAGCCTGTCCCCCACTGTCCCAAGTAATCCTGGATGAAGGACGATGTTGTAGCTCCGCTCCCCCAACGTTACCGGTATAGTCTGTTCTGCCATGCTGGCCATGCGCAACGACGCTCTCTCCTGAACAAAAAATACCAGTCGTCTATCCGATTCTTTCTGGATAGGAAAGGCTGAATTCACGACCCGTTTCACCGGCAATGATATTGAATGGCGACGGCTGACATCGGGGGGGATGGTACCACAACGGTTCGGAAACTAGAAGGTTTTGGGGTCTTGGTTATATCGACTGCGATTGCAGGTCGTCTTAGACGCGCATGCGACCGCGCCCGTCGCACTGTTTTGCGACGAGCCGTGTCAGCAGTGTTTGTATCAGAAATACGCAGAGGACTAGAGAGTACGCATTGGAGGGTCGAGAGGAACCACCGACCGCGAAGGCCCACCACGCTGAACCTGCCCCCGCTATGAAGGGCTCGAACGTTCGCTACATACTCTTCACAATACTGGGCGTTAAGAAGATCAGCAGCTCTTGTTTCGCTACAGCCTCGGTCTTCTGCTTGAAGAGCCATCCCAAAACAGGCACACGAGAGAGATAGGGAATACCAGACACGCTGTTGCTCTGCGTATCGATAAAGACCCCGCCGATCACCATCGTCTCGCCATCCCGGATAAGAACCTGGGTATTGGCTTCACGGCGGTCGATACTGGGACCGGCCGGATTGCTTCGCGCACCGACGGCATTTCGGGTTGCGCGAACCTTCATCATAATCTGCTTACCGACTTCCTTAGGGTCTCGCGAGGTAATCTGAGGAGTGACATTCAATTCCAGGTTCGCATCCACAAAAGTTGTCTGAGTCCCCTGGAGGGAGGTCGTCTGGAACGGGATCGATTCCCCCTGCGAGATCTTCGCCTCCCGCTTATCCAGCGTGGTAACCTTTGGCGCGGCAATGACTTTGCTCAGACCGAGCAACTCACCTGCCGACAGACGCATATCCAACAACGCTCCATCTGCTTTTCCAATCGTGAACCCGACACCGGGAGTCGACACCAAACCACCGACTGTGGCAGGAAGGTTGACCAGAAAATTTGAGGTTTGAGCCCCAAATGCTCCGGTATTACCCGTCCTGAAGTTCGCCACCCCGCCACCCACGATGTCGTTCAGATTCTGGATACCCCACTGAACACCCAGAGAGCGGGAATAGGTCGTGTCCGCCTGCACGATTCTCGCTTCGATCTGGACTTGAGGCACTTCGAGATCGAGCCCGTCGACCAGCTGTTTCATCACCCCGATTTTGCTTTCCGTATCCCGAACGATTAAGGCATTGGATCCCAGACTCATTTGCATCAACCCTCTCGGGCTCAAATACTGTCGAAGAGACGTCATGAGTTCTTGTGCTTGCAGGTTTCTAATATAGAACACCCGATCGACCAGTTCTTCTGCTTTTACCTTGGCGTCCTTCACCATCGCTTCTTCATTCTGCTGTTTCGCAATGTTCGCCAGCGAATCGATCCAGAGGATATTTCCCTGTCTGATCTTGCCTAACCCATTCATCTTCAAAATCATATCGAGCGCCTGATCCCATGGCACACTCACGAGCTTCATCGTGACTTTGCTCTTGACCCCTTCACCGACGACCATGTTGAATCCACTCACTTCGGCAATGAGCCGCAGCACGTTACTGATATCCGCCTGCTGAAAATCCAGTGAAATGCGCCGGCCGATATAATGCGTTTCTCCAACGACCAAATCATCTTTTGGCGTGGTTTTCTCACTCCTATCCGTACTATCAGTCCCGGAAGTCATCTGGACGTTCTGCACATGAAATTTAGGTGAAGACCGCCGAACTGTGGCCATTGCCCGCTGGGCGGTCCGAGGAGTAGCATCGACCCACACCTGCGGCATCGTGGAATTCTCTGGCTGGGTAGTTTCGATCGTCCCTCTAGGGTTTGAACCTGTGCTTGCGGCCACATCGATACCGGCGCCTTCCCGAAGTGTCACAATAAGATTCGTTCCTTGCGGTTCAACCGAATAGGTAGCCGTAGCGGAAAGATCCAATACTACCCGTACTCTATCGGCATGATAACCCAAACGCACTTGCTTCAATATCTCGTGATTCACAGGTATAACTGGCTTGTATACGGAGGAAGCCACGTGTGGAATGTCGATCATGAGTCGCCGCGCATCAAGACGTGTTACCTCGTGGGCCAGCTCACCATCTCCCGAGATGACAACACGGATATCGTCGACGCCGCGCTGAATATCGACCGCGGTAAGAGTCTTTGCCGGACCTCCCGCAATGCTCGACTGCATACCTGAATCGACATTGGGCATGTCGGATGAGGCTCCCATCGATGGCATGGCCATCGGAACACTGAGCACTCCCACCGCCGAGAGCACGCGAACAAATACTGTCGTTGTCATGGTCAGCTTAGGTTTCATTCTGCGCCCTCTTTCGGGTGAAGGAGCTTGACATACTCCCGCTCCTGTTTGCTCCCATACACATCTGTAAACCGTTCTTGCACCACAATACCTTTATCCGTCACGGCAGTGACCATGCCATTATTGGGACCAATACGCGTGCCTCGACGCACGGTATACCCATTCCCATCGGGCGTCTGAACCATAGCGGCATTGCCGTAGGCTCCCCATACGACAGCGATCAGGTTTATCTCCGTGAGCCCAACGCGCTGGAGCGGAGGCAAGGTGGGGTCAATCGGTCCAAGTCCCCCCTGTTGCAACACTGGCACGAACGGATCGCGCCGCCCAGAGGGGTCATAGGTATGTGCCCTCACCGGTTCCACCATGGGATTGAGTGCAGCTGCCTGAGCATTCTCATTGCCAGGCGCCACGGCTACGGTTGAAGACGATGCGTGCCGCGGCACATCGTTGAGAGGAGGTACTTTTAAGGAATCCTCCCGCATTGGGTTAATTTGCCTGGCATGAGAACTTATGCCAGGCGCAGCAAACCCCAGGCCGGCTACGGCCAGCAGTCCGGCACATCCAATCAGAACCATGCTTATCGTCTTCATGGTCAATCGCCAGTTTTCACAGTTAGCACTCATCGCTCATGACCTCGCACATGTCCAAGATTCTGTCCCTATTTCTTTTGAGGCGCTGCAGGAACCATCGCGGCCAGCTTGGTTTCCTCTGGCGCCGCATAGGCGATAAGGTCAAACACGGTCTGTGTGACAACCCGTCCCTTCTCAAGCTTTGGCGCTCCCATCTTGAGGCCGGACACGGTTACGATTCGAGGCAACGCGTTGATCCGATCGAAAAACAAGGCTGCAGTATGGTAGCCGCCTGAAACCTCTACATTTACCGGCATGCGGACAAAGAGTTTCGATGAATCCTCGCTTTTGGGACTCGGTTTCCACAACTTAATGTCGAGTCCAAGGCGAATCCCCAAGTCCGACACCTGCTTGAGCAACATCACCGCCTCCTCTTCAGGCGGCAATCGTTCTTTCTTTTTCGCGAGTTCAATCTCCAGTTGCTTGCTGGCGGCAATAAGTTCATCAAGATGCTTGACCTTAATGGTCAATGTTTGAATCTCGTTATCGAGTGTGCCAATTGCCCCTTGAAGGCCTGCAATCTCTACAGATTTTGGCTCGGCTATATAGTAATAAAAGCC
>JANOOS010000323.1:0-2386 GCA_031421455.1 Nitrospira sp. | reverse complement strand
TGGAGTATCACCCCATGGCCAATGGTCACCTCGTTGCCGATGATCAGCGGATGGGTATCGTGGGTGACATGGAGCATACAGAGATCCTGCACGTTCGTCCGGTCACCGATCCTGATATAGTGCACGTCTCCGCGAACGACGGTATGGAACCAGATGCTGCAATGCTCGCCCAGCACAACATCGCCGATGACGACGCCGGTCTCTTCGATAAAACAGGATGTCGGAATGGTGGGTTTGATGCCTTGAAATGTGCGGATCATGCAGCGCACTGTAGGGGAATCAACCGACAACCTGCAAGGGGGAAGTAGATAATCGAGCGAGACTGGCGAGACGCGAAGTTCAAAGTTCCTGGTTCGAAGTTCTGAAAAACCTCAAACCTCAAACCTCAAACCTCGAACTTCGGACCGTGCCCGAACCTGCTCGATCGTGCGCAGCAACGATTGATGGCTTTGGCAACCTGCGATGAGTCTCGCATCGGAGACGGTGACAGGCTTGTAGGGCTTGATGAACCGGTCTTTCAGGCGGGCGATCCGAGCCGCGGAGAGGTTCAATCGTTCTGTGGAAATCGCGCCTGACGCCACCGCCTGCTCAATGGCTCCGAAAGCGGCGACTTCCCGATCCCGATCTTTACAAATCAATAAGACGTCGCACCCCGCCAGTACTGCGCGTACCGCCGCGTCTTCCACGCCATAATGGTCGATGATTGCGTGCATCTCTAAGTCGTCCGTCAACACCACTCCATCGTATTTCAACTCCTGGCGCAAGAAACTGTTGATGATAGCCGGTGAAAGCGTGGCAGGCAATTCGGGATCGAGGGCCCGGTAGAGCACGTGCGCGGTCATCATCGACGCGATACCCTGCGCAATCGCATGACGGAACGGGGGGAACTCGATGGCCTCCAACCGTTCCCGTGATGCCTCGACCACCGGAAGTTCTTTGTGGGAATCGGTATTGGTATCCCCGTGACCGGGAAAATGCTTCCCGCAGGCCACGACCCTGTTGCCTTGCAGCCCCGCCGCCGTCGCCATCCCCAATTCACAGACCACATCCGGCGTCGTGCCGAACGCCCGATCGCCGATGACCGGATTGTCCGGATTACTATTGACGTCGAGCACCGGCGCCATATTCATGTTTACGCCCACCGCCCTCAGCTCTTTGGCAATGGTCGCCGCAGCCGCGTAGGCTAATTCGGTTGAGCGGCAGCGGCCCAACAGGTCGCAGGGAGGGAAAATCGTAAAACCTTTCGGAAGGCGGGAGACCCGACCACCCTCCTGATCGATCGAAATCAACAGCGGTGAATGGGGACTGCAGGCTTGCAGATCATTGGTCAGGTCGACCATCTGACCGACGGATTCCAGATTCCGCGAGAAGAGAATCACACCACCCGGCTTGTACTCTTTGATGAACGAGGCCAGCTCGGGCGTCACCGACGTGCCCAGAAATCCGACCATGAAGAGTTGCCCGATCTTATCGCGCGAAGTCATGAAATCCTTTTAGCGGGATGCTGAAAATGAGGGATGGGGTAGCTGGGACGATCCCCTTGCTCGCGCAACGCGCGGCCTAAGAAGGCCCTCGTTGGACGCGCGCAGTTGGGATCATCCCACCCACCCCTTACAAAGTGACAACTCGCTGCGGCCTTGCCCGCGGAACGGCGCGTCTTGGCGCGCCGGGGTTGGGCGGGTGAGAAGTCTGGCCTTTTTGAGCATCCCGCTGACGATTCAGGTGCTATCGCCATATGTATTCTCACAGCAGCGCGTCTAACGCTTCTCGACATATCCCGTTCGCCCTGAGCTTGTCGAAGGGCCAATGGTTCCGATCACTTCCGTTCATGCTTCGACAGGCTCAGCACGAACGGTGCGTAAAGCCATTTCTGATGCACTGCACGAGGGCTCGGTGTCAGGCCGAGGCTAAGCAGCCTGCGTGTCTTTTCGTTCTGTGCCTCAGCCTTGACCTGCTTACAAACTCCGGTCAATGAGGTATTGCAACAGTAAGCGTGTGCCAATCCCTGTGGGACCCTTGGGAATGTAAGCCCGTTCCCGCTCGCTCCAATCCGTGCTGGCAATATCGAGGTGCACCCAGGGGCAGTCTCCCACGAACTTGCTTAGAAAGAGCGCTGCGGTGATCATGCCGCCGCCACGGCCACCGATGTTGCGCATGTCGGCGACGTCGCTCTTGAGCTGTTCGAAATATTCCTCCCACAGGGGCATCTCCCACACCCGTTCGCCGGCCTTCTGCCCCGATTTCCGCACCTGTTCTTTGAGCGCCTGGTCGGTGCCGAACATCCCGAGGGCAAATTGGCCAAGCGCCACGACGCAGGCCCCTGTGAGCGTCGCAATGTCAATCAAGGCCGCCGGTTTGTAACGCATGGCGTAGGCGAGGCCGTCGG
>JANOOS010000322.1:0-5054 GCA_031421455.1 Nitrospira sp. | reverse complement strand
AACGGTTGCGGCTTAGCCCGTCGGCGATGAGCCGGGCGCTGGCGCGATTGCGTGAGACGACGGGCGATCCGCTGCTGGTCAGGGCCGGACGGGGCCTCGTTCCCACACCCCGAGCGCTCGAACTCCGCGAGCGAGTCAGTCAGCTCGTGCAGGACGGAGAAGCGGTTCTGCGACCTGCTGAGAAACTCAACCTCAAGCAGATAGTCCGAACATTCACGTTGCGGACCAGCGAAGGCTTTGTGGAGAACTTCGGACCGGACCTCATTGCTCGCGTCGGCGAGGAGGCTCCAGGCGTGCGACTGCGCTTCGTGCAGAAGCCAAACAAAGACAGCGCGCCGCTTCGTGACGGGACTGTCGATCTGGAAACAGGTGTTGTGGAGAAGACGACGGCTCCGGAGCTGCGTGTACAGGCATTGTTCAGAGACCGTTACATTGGCGTCGTGCGAAAGGGGCACCCACTGAGCAAGGGAAAGATCACACCCTCCCGTTATGCGGCCGGCAGACACATCTACGTCTCGCGGGAGAATCTCGATAAGGGACCGATTGATGAAGCCCTAAGGCCATTCGAGTTGGAACGGAAGATCATTACAATCGTCGGTGGCTTTTCCACTGCGCTGGGCCTGGCTCGGGCCTCCGACCTGATCGCCAGTGTGCCCGAACGCCACACCGGAAACCTGCGCGCCGGAATGCATAGCTTCCCCCTTCCGGTTTCCGTGCCGGAGTTCACAGTTTCATTACTCTGGCACCCGCGGCTGGATGCCGATCAAGCGCATCGCTGGTTGCGCAGCCACGTTCGGGATATCTGTGCGGCGATCCGCTGAAGGAGTGAATCGCTCCATATTTTCCAGCAGAACTCAGCCCCAAAGTGGTTGTTTGGTCGAAACAAAGGGGGCGGGAATCTTAAACAGATCTTCCGGTTTTCTTGACGCGTGAGTCGAGCCGCTGCCAGCAACCGTTCAGAATCCCCCCGTTTCTTTTCCTGGACATCTCACGGTATGTTATACGGACAGAAAGTCGGAACTCCGCATCGTATGTGGATCCGCCTACGTGAGAGTGAGACCGATTAGCGCCTCAGCTCGGTCGTACTCCCCACATCAACCACAGATCAACCACAGATCAATGGAGATGCGCGAAGATTCAGCTTACACCACTCGATCCGAGTACCCCGATCTTTCAACAGCTCAATACCGAGGCTTCGCCCGTGGTCTTGGTCAATATCTTTCACGTCGCGGAGGCAGACATCCCTGCCCTCCTCAACGCGTGGGAGGCAGACGCCAATTGGATGAAACAACAACCAGGCTATATCTCGACGCAATTGCATCAAGGGATCGGTGGCAGCACCGTATTCATGAACTATGCAGTGTGGGAGTCAGTGGCGCACTTTCGGACGGCGTTTACCCATCCCGAGTTCAAGGCGGCCCTTGAGCACTATCCGTCTACAACTGTGGCGTCACCGCATCTTTTTACGCGTCTGACGGTTCCGAATCTGTGTGTAGGCCCGTAGCGTCTCGGCCTAGTCGCTCGTGCAGCTGACCCCTCCGCACTCAGCATCACAGAGGAGATTACCTCTTTGGAGGATACAAAGGGATCGGGAATCTTTTTTTGGACCCGTGCGCGCAGAAAGCTTGCGCGGACTTTCAGGTTTTCCTGACACGTAATCCGAGCCGCTGCCAGCAGCAATTCAGAATGCTTCCATTTCTATTCCCCGTTGCGTCACGTTAGCGTATTTGGTAACATCAGCGCGTGGCGTTTGAGGTCGAGTACTTCCATGAACGCGTGCTTGCCGAGATCGAATCTTGGCCTGTCGATGTCCTTGCAGACTATGCACGCCTTGTTGAGTTGTTGATCGAGTACGGCCCGAGCCTTCGATTGCCGCATTCGCGCTCGTTGGGCGAAGGCCTGTTCGAGCTGAGGCCTAGAAGTCGCACTGGCATAGGCCGCGCGTTCTACTGTTTCATGGTGGGCAAACGAGTCACCGTACTGCACGCATTCATCAAGAAGACTCAGCAAACGCCAGATCGAGAGTTGCGTCTGGCGCGTAAACGCCTAAAGGAGCTGCAACATGGCTGAATTGAAATACAGGCCTGTCCCCCACAATCACAAGGCCTTCCTTGCGAAGGCTCGTGCACGAAAGGGCTTTGGCAGAGCCTACAACGCCTTGGCTCTGGAGTATCAGGTCGCGGGGCAAATGCTCAAGGCTCGCTCTCGGGCCGGTCTGACCCAAGACGCAGTCGCAGAGCGCATGGGCACGACCAAAAGCGCCATCTCCCGCCTCGAATCAGCGAGCAAACATGCTCCATCGCTTGCAACGCTGAAACGCTATGCGAACGCAGTAGGGTGCGAGCTTCAAGTCAAACTGGTGCGGACGAAAGTGGCGTAACCCCCACCATCACAGAGGTGGTGTTATGCTGGTCCGCATAAGATGCCGAGATAAACTGCCGGACGGGCAGTAACCGAAGGCAAAGGGGTTAACAGGCCTTCGGCAAGACATCCCAAGGTGTGTTATACGGACAGAAAACCAGAGCTCCGCATCTTAGCGGATCAGCCTAATTATAGTTAGACAGGACACATCAACCCAACCATGGATTCAGTGATGGCAGTTCGCTCTGTGTTGATTGTTGCCGCATTGCTGGCGACGCAGAACCTCTCCGCCCAGGCAGTACTCCCGGTCAACGACTCGGTCGCTGTGAAATCGACTGTCCGTGCTTTCCACGAAGCTCTCGTGCGGGGGGACTCAACTGCGGCTTTGCGCCTCTTGGCCTCAGATGCTGTGATTCTGGAGAACGGCGATCAAGAAACCCGAGAGGAGTACAGTTCGCATCACCTTACCGCGGACATCGAGTTTGCCCAAGCTGTGCCTGCGCGTCTACGTGCGATGCAGGTCGCGGTAAACGGAGACGTTGCTTGGGCAAGTTCCACAACCATGACGCAGGGCACATATCGCGGCCAGGCTATCAACTCGACTGGCGCTGAGCTGATGGTGCTATCTAGGACTGCGACTGGTTGGGAAATCCGATCGATTCACTGGTCGTCGCGCACGCTGCGCTCAGGACGTTGAGTTGGAACATATGCCGCTGTCTAACCCTTCGTTCGAGCCGACAACCACGGGCAAGTCACCGTCTGCGGCTCAACTCAAGCGTTCGACCTTACCAAAACAATAGTGTGCCACAGCCGCGAGGACTGAGTTTACTGTGGTAGCAGTAGACATTGGTTTGGCATTTTCAGTACAGTTGCCGCCGATGTGTTGAATTGGACGGGCTGGCAGCCGGCGGCGCCGGGTCAGCTCTGGTCATTCCAATTTCTTTAACAGGAGGAGAGCGAGCGATGAGTACGAAGTCACTCTATGAACGACTCGGGGGCTATGACGCGATTGTTGCAGTCTCTGGGAACCTGTTGCCACGCCTCATGTCGGATTCGAGACTGAAACGCTTCTGGGACCATCGGGGACAGGACGGCATCGACCGCGAAAAGCAGCTCCTGATCGATTTTCTTTGTGCGAATTCCGGCGGTCCCATGTACTACACCGGACGAGACATGAAGGTGTCTCATAAGGGGATGAAGATCAGTGAAGCCGATTGGACGGCCTTTATGGGACACGTCAATGCGACCCTGGATGTGTTTAAACTTCCCCCGACTGAGCGGGGCGAGGTCGTCGGCTTTGTGCAATCTTTGAAAAAAGATATTGTCGAAGCGTAGCGGGAGCGGGATGGCCTGGTTGGTCCCCCGTGCTCACGGAACCCCCACGATGAAGCAGTGGTCGTTCGACGTGCGCAGTTGGGGACCAAGCCAGGCCACCCCTTGAAAGAGGGTAACGAGCGAGCTTGGCGTGATCATTTAGCATAAAAGGTGCTCGCGCAACGCGCGTCCTCAGAAGGATGGGGAGGGAGTGGCCAGGTGCCCTTCTTGCTCGCAGGACGCGCACGGTGAAGCTGTGCTCGTTCGATGCGCGCAGTAAAGGGCAGCCTGGGCCACTCCCTAAATCGAGGTTTAAGGAATTGGAAGGCCCTCGCCCGGGCGAAAGGCACGTCTCGGGGAATCGATTGCGAGGCAATCGGAGGGTAGGGTGGGTGAAAATATCTGCCAGTGGGTGGGCGGGTGAAAAAGCTGCGCGCAGTGGAAGATCGATCAGCCCCCATCCCTAAAGAGAGAACAAGCGAGCTCAGATAGATCAATTAGAATGGGGCAGTGGGCGTGTGGGAAAAGACGAGTCGCGGTGCGCCAGTAGTTTCGAGAGGTCATAGTTGAGTAAATCCCCGATTCGGGTGATGGTCACGTCCGCCGGTGGGAAGCGCGCCAGTACCTGCTTGTCCACGGCATAGTGGCCCTGGCGAGGAAACACGGTCGTGACGCGCGAGGCCCAGGTGGTCTTCACAGCCGAGAGAATGCGCAGTTTGTCGTCGATCAACACGTAATGCTCAGCGGGATAGCGCTGCTCCACGTCGTCCAGCTCCTGTTCTTTGTGAATATAGATCAAGACATTCCCGCCAACGGCTTCAAATAATCCGGATCGTTCGACTTTTCTCGGCTGGAAGACGACATCGCCGTCGGACAGAATGACGACAGGCCCCCACTGCTTGACGTGTTGAATCACCTGGAGCGCGTTCGGGTACAGCCGGTCGGCAAACGGATAGTTGATGAGGAAATGAGAGACCGTTAACAGGTGCGAGTCCCGGGGGTACTCAATGCGATACCGCTGAAGAGCCCCTAAATAATCCGCATACCCCAGCTCGACTCGCAACTGTTCGAAGATGGCCCAGTATCGTTCCCGACGCTCGTGGCCGACTTCGCGCTCAAGATAACGCTGCAAATCCTCAGTCACTCGATCATTGTCCAGCAGCGTGTTATCCACGTCGAAGAGAAAGACCGTGCCAGAAGACGACATAGGGTACAGTTCCACTTTGGCTACGAAGGCCTGAGGCTACGGGGTATGCGGCGAAAGAGAATTAGAGCGTCTGGTGCGTCCCGTCGCAGAACGGTGGCGTCTTGGTCTGCTTGCACATGCACAAGGCCACTTCTTTCGTTTCATCTACTATAAATTCGACCGGCTCGATCCC
>JANOOS010000321.1:0-1711 GCA_031421455.1 Nitrospira sp. | reverse complement strand
GAACGGGAGGCTTGCCGCTCGTAAAGTTTGCAAGCGTCAACAGGGAACGGGTCAGGGCAATGAGCCGCCCGACCTGCTCAAGATTATTGATGAGGGCTTCGCGATATTCCTCCGTGGTCCTGGCTTTCATGAGAGCGACATCCAGGTTGCCCTGCAGGATGGTCAAGGGAGTTTTCATCTCGTGGGCGGCAATGTCGCAAAATCTCCGCTGAGTTTCACCGCTCCGTTGGAACCGGTCCATGACGGAATTGAATGCCTGGGTGAGTCGACGGAATTCCTGGTAAGGTGAATCCAGAGTGAGTCGTTTCCCCAGGTCGGCTCCCGACATCGTTTCTGCGCCGGTACTCAACACCTCGATCGGCGTCATCACTTTCTTGGCCAGCCACCCACTGCCTATCCAGGCAACGAGAAGGATGGCCCCGGATCCAAGGGTCAGTAGGATCACAAGGCCGATCAGTGTCTCCCGGTAGAGGAGCAGTGATGCCTCGGCCTGCAGAACGTGCCGTACCGGGCCTTGCCGGGGAATCGGAACGAATAGCTGTCGTACAGACCACCTGCCATCCAATGTCTCGGCGGTTTTATACAGGCTGTTCCCAAGGCGGACTTGTTCGAAGACGTGATCGGGAACCGGCGTCTGTGCCACTGCGTTGGGACTATTCCAGACCAGTCGGCCATCCGGGGAGAAGATCCGAAGCGAATGGGTCACCTCCCGCTCTTCATTTTTGTCCCGAATCAACTCAGTTGCACGCGCATATTCCTCACTGGAACTCTCGATAATGTTGGGGTGCTGCTCAACGATCTTGGCCATCGTCTCCGCCAACCCGAACAGCCGGCCATCCACAAAACGGTGCAACAAGGCATCGCCTCCGGCGTAGGTCAGCACAGAAAAGACCAGGAGAAGCGCTGCCATCAGAATGAGCGCAGACTGACGGATCAAACTATGCAGGGATTTCATGCGACCGGCTCCGCCTCTTCCAACATGTACCCAGCGCCGCGTACCGTGGCAATCAGCTGGGGTGAAAAATCCCGGTCGATCTTCGCGCGTAGGGCCCGAATATGGGCGTCCACGATGTTCGTCATGGGGTCATAGCTGATATCCCATACATGTTCGATGATGGCCGTTCGCGTCAACACTCGATTCTTGTTTCGTAAGAGGAACTCAAGCAGGGCATATTCTTTATTCGTCAGCGAGATTTCTTGCCCGGCTCGCCACACGCGGTGAGAAGCCGGATCCAACTCTAGATCGGCTGCTTTGAGACGGATCAATTGTTGTGGCCCTCCCCGGCGCAGCAAGGCCCGGATTCGAGCCAGGAGCTCGACGAACGCGAACGGCTTCGGCAGAAATTGGTCCGCGCCTGTATCGAAACCGGACACCTTGGCTTCCAGGGTATTGCGCGCGGTCAACAGTAATACCGGAGTCGTGTTTCCCGTGGCCCGGACGCGGCGGCAGAGCGTGAGGCCATCGAGCTTAGGCAACATGATGTCGAGGATCAAAAGATCGTAAGGATTTGCCAAGGCCAAGGCCAACCCTTCTTCGCCATCGGCTGCGAAGTCCACGGCATACTGTTCTTCCTTCAACCCTTTGCGGATGAACTGAGCGAGGTTCAGATCGTCTTCAACCAACAGTATCCGCATGGGTTATGTTGTTCCTAACTTTTGAGCGGCATTCAAGGACAACCCTCAGGCATCGACTAAGTGGCCCTGTAAACTA
>JANOOS010000320.1:0-2399 GCA_031421455.1 Nitrospira sp. | reverse complement strand
TTCGTCGCTGTCACTCACCTTGACCCACTCCGCATAGGCTGGTCCACTACTCAGTACGAGGAGAGTAAGTGCGATGAGAAGCAGTCGTATCATTCAGAGTGTCTCCGTAAGAGATCGTCAGGCGTGTGGCAGGGTGTCTGTATTAAGTGAGAATGTGCATGTCGAGGGCAGTATGGCGTGGACTCCGGAGACCGTCAAGGCAGCATGGGGAGAACGATCACTACTTCACGGTTGTTTCTCCAACAATGATGTATTACGGTTGGGTTATCTCATATGGAAAGAGGATGAAAAGTGTCATGGAGAGTTGTAGTTCGTTATGAACTATCCCAAGCTGAACACAACTAATCGATATTGCTATGGAAATTAAAATCTACTACGAAGATACCGACTGCGGTGGGGTAGTGTACTATGGGAATTATCTCAAGTATTTCGAGCGGGCGCGGACAGAGTATCTCGAAGAACGTGGGTTGTCGGTGGCGGGACTCATGAAAGAAGGCACGGTGTTCGTCGTGGTGCATGCGGAAGTGGATTACCGATCCCCGGCGCGTTATGGCGACTGGCTGGTCATCGAGACGGTCATTTCCGACACGACGGCAGCCTCCTTCACCTTTTCGCATGTGATCAAAGAGCGGGAGAGCCGCCGTATAGTTGTCGAAGGGGCGGCCAGGTTGGCGGCAACGGACCGAAACGGGAAAGTGAAGCGCCTCGACAAGGCCATGGTCGCCGTATTACAATCGGGGCCTATAAGGAGTCACTAAGATGGAAATGGCAGGGCTTTGGAGCTGGGTCATTATGGCCGGCTGGACGATCGGATTAGGCGTACTTGCCTGGTGGTTTTTCATGCCAAACCCTATGGATAGAGACAAGAAGCCCAAGAAGAAGGCGTAATCCAACTGTAAGTATTCTCCTCCAGCATCATCTTCCCCATCGCCAGAGTCCTCTAACATGACGGAGTTCATCGATCGCCAGCGCGTGTAGCGCGGTGGGTATCCACTGGCAAGGCGAGCCCGCATTATTCATGAACATTTCTGCTGCAATCGCCGATCCGCTGCTACGACGAGCCTTCGGTCGGCGGGCTCGCCTTTCGGACCTTCAACGTACTGTTGGGGACTGGCGCCCTTCTTTCTGGCGCCTGTCCCCTGGGCTCCGCGCGCCGCTCTCGCAACGCGGCTCAGCAATTTCGCAACGAACTGTCATAAATAATGCGGGCGTGCGGGCAGGTTCAGTTAACTCTCTGGTTGGGCACTGTCATCGTGCAGGCGTTGGTTGAGGGCGGCGCCAAGCTCTTGGCACGTATTCATGAGGCCTTCATAGATATTGAGGTTGGCGTGGTACTCAGCCATCGGATACTTGCTGAGATCGCCCTGGTTCTTCTCATGAAACCGCTTGCAGATCTCCCGGAGCGCTTGGATCGCTTCGAGCAACGCTTCTGCGTACTGGTGGGAACCCTCCAACGACCCTGACTGTGTCTTCAAGGCCAGTGAAAGCGGAGCCAGTTTAGACGCCAGCCGATTGAGGTCTTTAAAGTGAGCCCCGAAGTCAGTGGCTTTAAAAATTCCTGGGATTGGGAGAGTCCTGCGCCACGAAAACTTAAAGATCGCGTCATGGATTGTGGCGTACTCGCCAAGGATGGCATTTGTTCGGATCAGTTCATCGGGAAGATCCGGCATCTATCGCCCACGAGGAGCGTGAGTGGCAATCATGGCGCAATGATCTGGTTGGCTACCGTGCATGGTCAGGCACCACCTCTGTTTTGTTTCTCTTGCTTCCAGGCTCCCCAGGCAAAGTAAAAGCCTAGCGGGGCGCTGATGATGCAAACCCATGCCAGTGGAGACGATTCTGCGAATAGCCAACCGGCAAAAGCGGTATAGATCACTGCTCCGACAAAGTAGACGATGGACCAAGGAAACGTGCTCTTTTTGTTCGAGGGGGTTTCGGATTGTGATGTCATTCAAATGCTCCGAAGCGTCCAGTGATGCTTAAATATGTATGATCTGGTTCCGTATAACAAGTCACCGTTCTAGAAACCGTGAAACGTAAGACGTGAAAGGTCAAACGTAGGATCGCCGACAGGTTAGCCATCGATTTTGCCGCCGGCCGTACGAACACACTGCACAATATGCGCCTGCGTTTCTGGTGACAAGCATGCGAGCGGCAATGTGCTGAACTGTGCCTTGGAGTAAAGAAAAAGCCACACGCTCTGGAACTGCCACAGTTCTTTGACGGCGGACCACTGAAGGGTGGTCGTGCCGATGTCCGAACTCATGGTGAACGAGGACTCATCAGCGCGAAACGTGGCTCGCGGCTGACCCATCTGACGGAATTTCTGCAGCGATCTGCGATAGTGAACGACATAGACAACGATGGCGAACGCGATGCCCACCAACAGCACGGCTGCA
>JANOOS010000319.1:0-7533 GCA_031421455.1 Nitrospira sp. | reverse complement strand
GGCGTTAGGAAAGAAAGCGGTGAAGAAGCTGCTGCCGATTCAGCCGGGCGACGTACCGGCGACGTACGCGGACATCGAGGATCTGACGCGAGATGTCGGATTTGCCCCGGCGACGCCGATCGAAGAAGGTATCGCGCGTTTTGTGAAGTGGTATCGAGAGTTCTACAAAAAGTAAGGGGAGGGATGGCAGGTCGGGAATTTCCTCCGCCGAAGACATCTCCGGGGGTACCCAACTACGCCTTGCCCGCTCGAATCCTGTAAACTCGGCCGCAGAGGCCTCAAACAGTACAGGCTTCGCCCTTGCAGTTTGGGCGCAAGGGCGCGGGCTTCGGCAAGTTGTGTCCCACCCCCTCCGATGATAGGGCGTAGGAAATTCCCGACCGGCCATCCGAAAGGAAGATATGGAGGATACGATCTCTCTAATGCGTGAGTTCGCCAGCCGAAGGTCTGCCGCTGCCGCGGATCGGCGATTGCAGCAGAGTCATTCATGAATAAGGCGAGTTACGGACAGCCGATCGGTATAAATCCACGCCCAAAAATGCCGGACAGTGCGCCATAGCGAGCCCTGTCCTCAAACGAATAGCTTGCCCCGCGTTGATTTCTCCCCGACAAGTCTCCGCCATACGAGGGATCTGTCCCGGCAAAGAACCCGCCACGGGTTTTCTGGTTGATGTGGAGCCATTCTCCATACATGGAGCAGACTTCAGCTTGGACGGATCCCGACGAGGCGATGCTGGCATGCCAATCTTTGGCCCACTCCGGGACGGTCTGCCCGCCGCCGGCCATACCGGTCTGATTGCGGTCTTGGTGCGGAGGAATATCATAGCGCGGAGCTGCGGCCACAGGGGGGCGATAGATCGGCATATCGTCCAGCGAGGGCACGATCGACAGTTCTTTCAGCTTCATCAGTTTGCAGCCAGGCACATCTTTGTTGGTATAGATAATGCTGCCATCGGCTTGAGTGCATTCCCGCATCATGTACGGATCAAAGTCGACCGTTGTCTCGGAGAATGCCGGCGTTGAGAACAGGGTGAGGATCGTAGCTGCAAACATGAGCACACGGGTGGGCTGCATAGAGCACCTCCCTTGAGATGGTGGAACAGTCAGGGATTGCATCGTCGTTCACCCCTTTTTAAATTATACTCACCAAGTGTATTGACAAGCTATTCCACCAGGGAGAACGCTGTCTATTCGCCTTCCGAGGGGGGTCTAGCTACCAACGGATGGCCTGTTAAATGGCTCAATTGGCCGATTTCCGAGACCAGTGCCTGAGTCAAACGAGACGGGCGAGGCTGGCGAGGCAAGCGCGACGGGGGCAACGCAAAGTTCGAAGTTCTGGGTTCGAAGTCCCGAACACTTCGGGCTTCAGACTGCTCACACGTCTCATGAAGCGGCCGTCACGAAACGGCCGCTGTCGAACAACTAGCTTTGCCTTGTTCCCTCCTCGCCGCTGCGGTATTCTCCGCTCTGTGCACGTGAGGCGTGAAACGTGAAATGTTCGACGAGTTGCTCTCGCCTGCCTTTCTCACTCCTTAGGCTTAGCCTGTTTTTGCCATGACTGACTATGGCGTGCTTGCAAATCTGCTCGTGATCTTCACGGCGTCGATTGCCGTCGTCTTCGTTTTCCACCAGTTCAAACTTCCCTCGATTGCCGGATTCTTGGTTGCCGGCGCGCTCATCGGCCCCAACGGGTTGAACCTCATCTCGGACATCGGCACAGTCCAGGTATTGGCCGAGATCGGGATCGTTCTGCTCCTCTTCACCATCGGCATCGAATTCTCGTTAGTGCAGGTGGCTTCCATGCGCCGTCTCATGTTTCTGGCCGCACCGATCCAGGTCGGCGTCGTGCTGTTGATCGCGTGGATCGGGGCGATGCTCCTCGGACTGTCCTGGCAACAGGGGGCGTTCTGGGGGTTCCTTTTCGCTCTGAGCAGCACGGCGATCGTGTTGAAGACTTTGGCTGAACGGGGGGAGAGCGACTCGATTCACGGACGAGCCACGATCGGCATTCTCGTCTTTCAGGATTTGGCCGTCGTCCCTATGATGCTGGTGACGCCGATTCTTGCCGGCTCATCGGGTGAAGGCGGGCTCGGAATACTTCTTGCCTTGGGAAAATCCGTTCTCGTCGGGGGGCTTGTCATTGCCGCCGCCTGGTATCTCATCCCGAAGGTGTTGGGACATATCGTCCGGAGCCGCAGCCGCGAACTATTCCTGTTGACGATCATCGTCTCCTGTCTCGGCATTGCGTGGCTCACTTCGCTCGGTGGCCTCTCGTTGGCATTGGGCGCGTTCATTGCCGGGCTGGTTATTTCCGAATCGGAGTACAGCCATCAGGCCATGGCGGAAGTGCTGCCGTTCCGTGACAGTTTCAATAGTCTCTTCTTCGTATCGATCGGCATCCTCTTGGACTGGCGGGTACTTTTCGATCACCCGCTGCCGGTGGCCGGACTGCTGGTGACGATTTTGTTGGTGAAGTTTGTCGCCGGGGCCGGAGCGGCCTTGACGGCGGCTATTCCTCCACGTGAGGCGGTCATGGTGGGCATCGCCTTGGCTCAGGTCGGAGAGTTTAGCTTTTTGCTGGCGCAGCAAGGGCAGGAGACCGGTTTCTTCCGGGGCGATCCGTATCAGGTCTTTCTTGCGGTTTCGGTGCTTTCCATGATCGTGACGCCATTTTTCATGCAGTGGTCGCCGCACCTGGCCCGCCGCGTGGAGGCATGGCAGCGGCTTCGTCATTGGCTGCCAGGCCGTACGACCGCCCACGTTCTGCAGACCGAAGGAAAACAGATTCGGATGAGGGGACACGTAATTATTGCGGGGTATGGATTGAACGGGAGGAATCTCGCGCGCGTCCTCGGCGATACGAACATCCCGTATCTCGCCTTGGAGCTCGACGGTGATATCGTTACCCGCGAATCGAAATATGGGGTACCCATCTACTATGGCGATGCCACGAATCCGAATGTGCTGCGGCACATGAAGATTGAGGACGCGAAGGTGTTGGTTGTCGCCATGTCGGATCCGTTTATCACCAGGCGCGCCGTACAGATCGCCAAGGGGCTCAACCCCAAGCTCCATGTTGTCGTGCGGACTCGCTATTTGCGAGAACTGGATGAGCTGCACCAACTTGGCGCGGATGATGTGGTGCCGGAGGAGTTTGAAACCTCCATCGAGATCTTTGCTTTGGTGCTCCGCACCTACAACCTGCCGCAGGACGTCGTATTTCAAAAAGTTGAACAGGTTCGCCGCGAAGGGTATGCGCTGCTTCGTCGCAGCGAGTCGATGGAACTTTCGCATCATCTTCGTGACGGAACTTTGAACGATGCGGAAGTCGAAACCTGCCGCATCGAAGAGGATTCCCCTGTGCAGGAAAAGACGTTGGCTGAGATCGCTCTCCCATCGCGCACGGGCGTTTCAGTGATTGCTTGGACGCGCGCCGGGGTGACGCAAACGAGTCCGTCTGAGAAGACTCAGCTGATGGCCGGCGATATCGTGGTCTTACTCGGTTCGCGCGCCCAGATTCAGCAGGCGATGGAGCTCTTAGTGCCGATGGGTGAGAAATGAGCCGTTAGCGCCCGGACGTTGTCATGAGCAGATAAGCCTCCTCCAGCGTTGCCACTTCAATGACTTTGATGTTCCATCTGGTTGCCGGGTGGGAGAGATCCCAGTCGGCCTGGTCTAATTGCCCGCGAGGCACCAGTACGGTTTTAAACTGTGCTCGGGCCGCCGTCTCGATTTTGACGAGCAGTGCGCCTACGGGCTCGATCTGACCGTCCGGCATGATTTTTCCGGTCAGGGCGACGTCGGATTTGATGCTATCGCCGCGCCAGGCTGCCAGGATGCCGACCGCGACGGCGCTGCTGGCGCTCGTACCCTCGGTCAACGCACTGTATGACCGGTTCTTGATCGTGATCACCCAGTCTCGCCCGTCCCCTCCTGCCGCCTTCGTGGCGGCAACGACGGCTTGCTTGACGCCTTCTTTCCAATCCTCGCTGACGATTGAACCGCCACTCAGATTGATTTCATTGAACTGGATTGTCGGGCCCCCTCGTCGAGGGTCGTGGTCGATTTGGAGGACGATGTAGTGGACGATGCCGGTCTGCCCATCGGCAAGCACACCCAGTGCCGGCACCGTTGCAAAACGACGGATGTCGGCTGACCAGACCGGGAAGGCTTGCGTGCAAAGAATGATCGCCGAGAGGAGGAGAACAAGGTAGGGTGCTTTCCGAGCGCTCTTGTATCCCACCCTGGTCCTCAGTGCGTTTAACTCTTCCAGCGAAGCGTGACTCTTTCTTTGAGCGGATGGTCGAGAGGCTGTCCGGTTTGCAGCGACGCAAGATGTGCGGCTTTCAACTTGTAGTACCACTTCGCCGGCGTATCGGCATCGTCGATGAGCATTAAAGAGGGTTTGTAGCGTAATCCCACCGCCTGGCGTTCCATCGCTTCTCGATCCTGCGTCATGAAAATATTCGCGAAATAGCGAAAGATAGTCTTGGGAAATGGAACCCAGCTGAGGCAGTTCCAGGCTGCGGCAAAGTCGATGCGGCATTGCTGGTCACTGATCGGCGTAACCGTGGCGCGGCTCGACACGAAGAGCGATCCGCACTGGACGAACTCGAATCGCTGGTTGGGCAGCACAAAGTCGATGGTGGTCGTCAGTGGCCCGCCGTAAAACAGGTTCAGGAGTTTGTAGGGTCCGCTATTCGTTGAGGGAGCGTGCGGCACCATGCGGAAACCGCTGGGAAGCGGTTCAAACGTTTTGGCCTTTAGGTGCATGCTTGCCTTGGTACGCCACCAGGAGCTTTGATGCACAAAAGGGCCGTGAGCCGGGTCCATCAAGCCGACAATGCCGTCGTCGATCGTGCAATCCAACAGCGTTGAGATGTGAATCATCCGATAGGGAGATGAGGGGAGTGGCAGGGGCGGCACGTCCGGGATGGTCTGGTCCAGTCGTTGAGGATCGGGAACGAACACCCACACGTAGCCGTCCCGTTCACGGCAGGCGTAGGTGGTGATGCCAATTTTGTCAACGTGAATGGGGGAGTTTTCGGTTAACGCAGGAATCCCCCGGCAACGGCCTGCTTGATCGAACTGCCAACCATGGTAGGCACATTCGACACAGTCGCCTTCCATTTTGCCGAAGGACAGCGGCATTCCGCGATGGGGGCAGATGTCGCGCATGGCCGCGACCGCACCCTGTGATGTTTTGCAAACGAGGATCGGGAGGCCCAACAGGATGGTCCCTTTCAGGCTGTTGGGAGGGAGTTCACTGCTTAGACAAGCGGGATACCAAAAGCCAAACAGTGGTGCGGTCTTAGATGGCTTGATCTCGGTGATGAGGTCGCTATTCATGGAAAGAGGGAGGAAGTACGTGAGAGGACCAGCCTGGACTGCTGTTGCAGCTCGATCGTGAATATAGCGAGTGGGTCATGGAACGTCAAGCCAACCGGCACCAATTGCCGATCCAGCTGGGATCGTCGAGCGAGGCCTTTCCAATCCCCTTTACCCTCTTTAAAAGGAGTGGCCAAGGCTGCCCTTTCCTCGCGCATCGAACGAGCTGCATCTTCTCATCCTTTTCTGCCACGATCCCCTGCTTCTCATAGTGGGGTAGCCCGCTTGGTCTCCCACTGCGCGCAACTTTCTCACCCGCCCACCCACGGGCAGATATTTTTCACCCGCCCTACCCTCCGATTGCTTCGCAATCGATTTCCCGAAACGTGCCATTAGCCCGGGCGAGGGCCTCCGATTTTCCCTACTTTGCCCTAAGGGGAGCAGCCAGACTGTCCTTCACTGCGCGCATCGGACGAGCACCGTTTCATCGTGCGCGTTCTGCGAGCAAGAAGGATGGTCTGGCTGTTCCCCTCCCCCTCTTCCTTGACAAGAAAAAGAAGCGGAGACTATAGTCAAATTCCCATTGAAATCGCCAAATTCATATGGGCCTGACAGGAAAGAGGGTGTCATGACAATCGCGCAGATGGACCCAGCAGTGACGCTGGCTAATCTACAGACCGCTAAGACTGATAAGGTGACGATTGTGCTACTGAGCGGCGATATGGATCGCGCAATGGCCGCGTTTATTATTGCCACCGGGGCCGCGGCTATGGGGATGCAGGTCACCGTCTTTTTCACCTTCTGGGGCCTCAATGCTATACGCAAGAAAGGCGCGGCCAGTTCTGCCAAGGACTGGCTTCGTCAAATGTTCGGCCTGTTGAATAAAGGAGGCGCAGACAGCCTCCCTCTTTCGCGGTTCCACTTCTGGGGGTTGGGCACGAAGATGATGCAAAAGGTCATGAAGCAGAACAGGATGCCGGGCGTGCCGGAACTCATGGAAACAGCGCTGGATCTTGGGGTGCATTTTATTGCCTGCACGACCACCATGGGGCTGATGGGGATTACGAAGGATACGCTGATCGAGGGGATTGATCAGTTCGCGGGGGTGACCACCTATCTTGCAGAAGCCAAGCAAGGTAGCGTCAACTTGTTTATTTAGTTCATCTGGTTTGTTTGGTGCGTGGGTTCACAACCAAAGAAACTAAACAAACCATACAAACAAAACAAACAGGATCCTATGTTGCATGCCGATGTGAAGCTCGATACGCTCGGGTACTTTTGCCCAATGCCGATTATTATGACCATGAAGAAGGTCAAGGTCATGACGTTGGGCCAGATTCTTGAAGTCGTCTCGGACGACGAAGGCATCAAAAAGGACATGCCGGCCTGGTGCGACACGACCGGCCATCAGATGGTCGGTCTTGAGGAAGAGCAGACGAAATCGGGAACGATCTATAAAGCGTTTGTGAGAAAGACAAAGTAACCGCACAGACAGAGAGTGAGAGAAGCCGGAGGAATGATCATCAGACCTCCGGCTTCTCTGTTTTATTTCTTGATGGAGCAGGACGTGGATCGAATCGTCGAGTGTGTGCCGAACTTCAGTGAGGGACGAAACCAGACGACGGTGCGCGCGCTGGTGAATGCCGTGGAGTCCGTGCCGGGGGTTTGGCTGTTGGACCATACGATGGATCGGGATCACCACCGCGCTGTCTTGAGCTTTGTTGGTGAACCGGATGCCGTCGCCGAAGCAGCCTTTCGCGCTATTCGTGTGGCGACCGACCTCATCGATCTTCGGAAGCACAAGGGCGTCCATCCACGAGTGGGGGCCACGGATGTCGTGCCCTTCGTACCGGTGCGCGGCGCGACGATGCAGGACTGTATTCATCTGGCGAAGCGGTTGGGCCAACGGGTAGCGACAGAGCTGGAGATCCCGGTATTCCTCTACGAACAGGCAGCCCTGCATCGCGATCATGCCCTGCTCGAATCAGTCCGCCGGGGAGGGCTTCAGGGTCTTGCCTTCCGCATGGCTTCCGATCCGGACTGGACACCGGATTTTGGTCCCCCCAATCTCCATAAGACGGCCGGCGCCATGGTGATCGGCGCGCGACCTCCCTTGATTGCCTTTAATGTGAATCTCCGCTCGACGGATCTGGCATTGGCCCGATCCATTGCGAAAGACATTCGTCAATCGAACGGAGGGTTGCC
>JANOOS010000318.1:0-2040 GCA_031421455.1 Nitrospira sp. | reverse complement strand
GTAGACACGGCAACCGCTAGGAAGATCGTTGGGCATAAGTCAGAGAAGATGTGGAAGCGATACAATGCGATTGAGGAGCGGGACTTGACGCAAGCGGCTCAAAAGGTTCACAAATACCTCCAAGAGAACAAGCCAGTAACACTAGCCGAGACCATAGTGGACTACCTGCTCCGTAAGTGATTGAAAAATAAAGTGCGCCCGTAGCTCAGTCGGATAGAGCATCAGCCTTCTAAGCTGAGGGTCGTTGGTTCGATTCCAACCGGGCGCACCACAGGGTTTTCCTATCCATGCGTTGGCTGCTTCGTCCTTCCCGTCTTGCGGTCCTTGCCCTGGGCTTGGTGCTGCTCTACACGCTCGTTGGGTTTTTTCTCGTTCCCTACCTGATTAAAGCCTACGCGATCCCTGCTGTTGCCGAGAGGCTCAAGCGTCCGGTGCTGGTCAAAGAGGTGGAGCTGAATCCCTTCACGCTTTCACTTCGGTTGACAGGCTTGGAAATTCGAGAGAGGGATCAGTCTGCCCTGCTCGGGTTTGACGAATTCTTCATCAACTTCCAGGCAAGCTCCCTCATTCGTCGGGCCTATGTATTCGATACGATTCGGCTCACGGTGCCGTATGTGTCCGCACGAGTATTCAAAGACGGGCGCATGAATCTGGCTGAGATCATGCCGCCGGACGATGGGTCACAACCGGCCGCGCCGCCGCAGACTGAAAAGGCCCCAGCCGAGGTGCCTGCGATCGAGATCGGTGAATTCGAGATCGTGCAAGGGGTCATCGAATTTCGCGACGAATCGAAGCCCAAGCCCTATGCGTTGGATATTGTCCCGATCCATATTGTGCTCAAGAATTTCCATACCAAACCGGGCGGCGACAATTCGTACGCCTTCACGGCGGAGTTGGGCAAGGACGAAACTCTGTCCTGGGCCGGCACGGTCTCGCTCGAACCGATTCAATCCTCTGGGAAGTTTTCCCTCTCCGGCGTGAAGCTGCCAGGCCTATGGCAATACCTTCATGATCGATTCCGTTTCGACGTCACCGATGGCACTGTTGCCGCCGATGCCAAGTATGCGCTTGATGCGAGTGCGACCCCTATTAAGTTTCAGATTTCACAGGCGAACGTCCGGATCGAGCAGCTCGCAATCAAGGAAGATGGGAGCCTCGATCCGGTGATCACCATTCCGGCATTGAATGTTGGGGGGGTAGACGTGGATCTCGCGACGCACGAGGTTACGGTGGGGAACATCGCGGTGGAGCGTGCTTCGTTCACGGCCTGGTTGAATCCAGACGGCAGCGTGAACTATCAGCAGATGTTCGCTCCAATGGACTCTGTCGAGTCTCCGCCTGCTGCTGACAGCGACTCGCCGAAACCCAAAGACGAAAAACCCTGGGCCGTCTGGCTCAAAGAGATCACGTTGCAGGACCATTCGATCGATTTCGAAGATCGCACCTTGCCGACTCCGGCCCAGATCCAGGTGCGGGCCCTGACCGTCAAGACCCACGATGTGCGGATTCCGATTGCAAAGGCGCTGCCGCTTGAGGTGGAGATGCAGCTGAACGGCACCGGAACGATCCGTGTGAATGGGTCGGTGCTGCCCAAGCCGTTTCAGGCCGATGTCACCCTGGCGCTGAAGGACATTGCGATCAGGCCGTTTCAGCCGTACTTTGAGAAATTTGCACATATCGATGTCCAATCCGGCGCCATCAATCTGGATGGGACGATGCATCTTGCCACCGAACACCCGAACGGTCCGCTCCTGTCGTATGAAGGCAACGTCGGCGTCGAGGCATTGAGCGTGGCTGACCGCGACCAGGGTGAAGAAGTGGCCTCATTGCAAGCCTTATCCCTTAACGGAGTTCGTGTGACCGTCGATCCAACCTCGGCCTCGATCAAAGAGGTGGGTCTTCAGCAACCAATGGTACATCTTGTGGTGCAGCCGGACGGCGGATTGAATCTCGGCAAACTTGCTGCTGCATCGCCGTCATCGGCCTCAGCGGATGAGAAGCCTGCAAAACCTCAGAAAGCCAAGAGTCCACCAGTTCCGG
>JANOOS010000317.1:0-3915 GCA_031421455.1 Nitrospira sp. | reverse complement strand
GGTCCGGCGCCGGCCACAATGATTACATGCGATGTCGGTGCGCTCATACGTTGTTCCCTGGGAAAGATGAGTGAAAATGCCTAGAACCTCAACAGTTCCGCGGACTTTAACATAGGGGCTTTTGTGGTGTCAAAGCGAAGAAACCGGATCAGGTCGAGGTTGAGGATCGAAAATTGGCCACCTCGGATTAATCGTTGGTCAACCTTAACCTTCCTCTAGTAGGTAAACCTGTGCGATCGCGAGCAAGAAGGATCGCCAGGTCCTCTTCTACCCCTCTATCCCTCTACCCCTCCTTACCCCTTCTTCTACCCCCCTGCGCTGCCCACCGGTCCACCCGGTTCGGTCATGCGCCAGGGATCGAGCAGTTCTGTGAGTCGTTTTTCCGGCAGGACTTTTTGTTCTTTGGCCATCTGGCGTACGGTCTTGCCGGACTTGTAGGCGTCCTTGGCAAGTTTTGCTGCAGCCTCGTACCCGATCTCCGGAGCCAGGGCCGTGCACATGGCCAAGCTTTCTTCAATCAGACTCTTGCAGCGCTCCTCGTTGGCTTTGATCCCATCGATACATTTGACGGCGAAGTTGGTTGAAACGCTGGAGAGGAGTTCAATAGATTGTAAAACGTTATAGGCCATGACCGGCAACATGACGATCAGTTCAAAGTTGGCCGCTTGCCCTCCCACCGTGACCGTTACATCGTTGCCGATTACCTGAGCGCAGACCATCGTCACCGATTCTGCGATGACCGGATTAACCTTTCCCGGCATGATGGACGAGCCCGGCTGTGTTTCCGGTAGATTGATCTCTCCAAGCCCACAGCGTGGACCGGAGCCGAGCCAGCGAACGTCGTTCGCAATCTTCATGAGACTCACGGCAATGGTCTTCAACTCACCGCTCGCTTCGACCAACGAATCCTGTGTGGACTGTGCCTCAAAGTGATTCTTCGCTTCAATAAATTTACAACCTGTCTCTTTCGAGACGATGGCCATAACCTTGGCAGCAAACTTCGGGTGGCAATTGAGCCCTGTACCGACTGCTGTACCGCCGAGCGCCACTTCGCTGAGAGCTTCTTGCGCCCGTGTGACCCGTTGAATGCCGAGTTCAATCTGCCGCGCATAACCACCGAATTCCTGACCCAACCGCACAGGCGTCGCATCTTGCAAATGGGTGCGGCCAATCTTGACGATTTTGTCGAACTCTTTGGCTTTACGGGCGAGTGCTTTCTGCAAGCCAGTGAGTGCCGGAATGAGCTGTTGCTGCATCATCTCCCCAGCGGCGATATGAATAGCCGTGGGAATCACGTCGTTGCTGGATTGGCCCAGATTGACGTGGTCGTTGGGATGCACCAGCTTGCTGCCTCGCGCTCCGCCTAACAGCTCGGTCGCGCGATTGGAAATCACCTCGTTGGTATTCATGTTGGTAGAGGTGCCGGAGCCGGTTTGGAAAATATCTACAGGGAATTCGGCATCGAGCGCTCCCTCGACCACTTCGGTCGCTGCCTGATTGATCGCATCCGCCGGCTTCTTGTCGAGGAGGCCCAGCGATTGATTGACCGTCGCGGCTGCCCGTTTGATTAGTCCCATCGCCCGGATCATGGCGCGGGGAAATCGTAACGAGCTGATCGGGAAGTTCTCAATGGCACGGGCCGTCTGCACTCCATAATAAGCTATGGCTGGAACTGCCAGCTCACCCATTGTGTCACGTTCAATTCTGGTCGCAGGTGCCGTCTGAGTTGCTGCCTCTGTGGATTTCTTTTTCATACGTCCTACTCCGATGTTAGGGGTTGCGGGCGCCATGATAAACGTAGCTCCCCTACTTGCACAAGGGTATTAGCAGGATGCTGAAAAAGCCCGCCAGCATAGGGGGAAGGTTAAGGCTGAGGTTGAGGCTGAGTACAATAAGTCGGGACTTTGCTCAACCTCTACCTTGACCTCAGCCTATCTCATCTTGCTCGCTGCGGCCTTGCTGAACGGCCTTTTTGAGCATCCTGCACGGTGTGCGTCTGTTGTCCTAGATGGGCGAACCATCGAATTTCCACCTTGCCACAATAGTTTTCCGCAGCCTGGTAAAAAAAGAAGAGGCCCGCCGAAGCGGGCCTCTGTTCAGACTGGATATTGCGGTTGCCGATTAACCGACCGTGACTTCGATCGCTTTCGGTTTCGCCTTCTCAGACTTGGGCAGTTGGAGATTCAGAACCCCGTCTTTGAATTCCGCCTTGACCTTCTCCTCATCCACGAGATCGGGCAAGGTGAAGCTCCGGACAAAACTGCCATAGGAGCGTTCCACCCGATGGTACTTCTTGCCCTTCTCTTCCTTCTCATGCTTCCGCTCGCCCTGAATTGTGAGGACACCATCTTCGACCGTCACCTTCACGTCCTCTTTCTTCACGTCAGGGATCTCTGCCTTGATCTGGTACTCTCCGTCCGTTTCGCTGACGTCCACGGAAGGCACCCAATCGGCGACGGTCATCGTCTCCTTAGCGTTCGCCTGAGGCAGAGCTTGACGGTTAAACATCCGATTCAACCGATCTGACATCTCTTCGAGTTCACGAGACGGATTCCACCGTACGAGCGTCATAGTAGACCTCCTTGTTGTTCTTATTCACAGTTTTAGAATATCTATTGGCAGCGCGCGCCGACTTCTCTGTATGGGATAACAGATAACTCTAGCTGCCGCGGAGTCAAGGGGTGAGCGCGCAAAGCGCGAGACACGCAAGAACGTTGGTTCGATGTTCAAGGTTCGAAGTTCTAAAAACCTCGAACTTCGAACCCTTATGTCGCATACGTTTCATCGTTGCTCGATGGGCACATACGGCTGTCCATGTTCACCGGAATAAATCTGGTCAGGTCGGAATAATTTGTTCTCTCGAAGCTGTTCAAGCCAATGGGCCACCCACCCAGACACCCGCGCCATCGCAAACAACGGGGTAAACAGATCGGTTTCGATACGCATCTTGTCGTAGACGATTCCGGAGTAGAAATCGACGTTGGGATAAATCCCCTTCCCCTTCAACAATTCTTCTGCAACCAGCTCGACCTCCATGGCGACTTCGTACATCGGCGAATTCCCGCACTCCCTGAAAAGTCGTTCGCATAGCCCTTGGAGAATTGTCGCGCGAGGATCTTTGACCTTGTACACCCGGTGACCGAAACCCATCAGTCGTTGTTTTGCACGGACCAGTTCTTCAAGATACGGCCTGGCTTTCCCTGGTTCGCCGATTTCCTTCAACATCTGCACAACTTCTTCGTTGGCCCCTCCATGCAGCGGGCCCTTCAGCGCCCCGATTGAAGATGCGACGACCGTATAGGGATCGGCCAGGGTTGAGGCAGTAACCATACCGGTGAAGGTTGAGGCATTCATCGTGTGCTCGGCATGGAGGATCAGGCAATCGTCAAAAATCTCTCCCCACAAGGAAAGCGGCTCCGTCTCAGTGAGCATATAGAGAAAGTTTTCCGAAAATCCGAGATCGTCCCGCGGTGGAATGTATTCGTCCCCATGCCGCAAACGCGCCCAGGCTGCTACGATCGTGGGCAGTTTGGCAACGAGACGGACGGCCGACCAATAATTATTTTCGATATCCTGGACGTTCCGGCCTGGATAAAACATGCCCAGCGCGGCAACCGCAGCCTGCAAGGCATCCATTGGATGTCCGTGCTCCGGAAGACATTTCAACAAATCGATAATCTTGAACTTGATGCGGCGGTGATGGAGGATGTCCTCATACCATCGCGCGAATTGCGGTTGAGTGGGAAGATGTCCAAACAACAGCAGATAAGCCGTTTCAAGATAGGACGATCGTAGGCAAAGTTCTTCAACGCGGATGCCCCGATACTCGAGCACGCCGCGTTGCCCATCCACATCGCTGATCGAAGATTTGGCTGCAGGGACGCCGGCAAGCCCCGGCATGAAATCATGCGGCAT
>JANOOS010000316.1:0-2170 GCA_031421455.1 Nitrospira sp. | reverse complement strand
TTCAGCGTAAAGTCATAGACCATGGGCGTTTGTGCTGCCATGAGTATGGCCCCTTCTTGCTTTGCCTGTGCGAGGCTCAGCTCAAGTAGATCGCTCGATCCACCACCGGAGACCAATCCAATTGCAGTGAGTAGGCCTCCCAATATATAGCGAGTCCCCATCAGGCGCCTCGTGGTTAGAGCTTCTCTAAGGCATCGATGCGCGCTTCCATCGGCGGATGCGTCGCAAAGAGGCGCATGAATCCCGATGAGTTACCGGAGATCTTCATCGTCGCAAGCGCATCCTGTCCGGAGTACTCGACCTGCGAACGGGTCACCCATCGATCGATCGCGCGAAGAGCTGAAATCATCGAGTCCTTGCCATACACCTTGGCAGAAAAGGCATCCGCGCCATACTCACGCTGCCGTGAGAACCAGCAGATCAGGACAGAGGCCATGATACTGACGACAATCTGGATCACGATCGACAACCCAAAACCAAGCATCGCCTGATCGCGCTCTGCAAAGAACCGGCGCACCCACATCGCAATGTAGTACACGAAGGTATTCATCAGCCCGGCTAAAACAGTCGTCGCGAACATGTCTCCGTTGTAGACATGTCCCATTTCGTGGGCGAGGACAGCACGCACCTCCTGCTCCTGGAGGTTGCTTAGCAACCCGGTCGAAACAGCCACCATCGAGTTGTTCTTGCTTGGTCCGGTCGCAAAGGCATTGGGATCGGGAGACTCGTAGACCCATACCTCTGGCATCGTAATGTGGAGCCGTTGCGCGATCTCCTGGACGGTGCCGTAAATGACATGCTCCGCTTGCGACCGAGGCTGGGTAATCTGGCGACAATCCAACATGGCCCGAGCCATCTGCTTGGAGAAAGCCAAACTGATAAAGGCGCCACCAAAACCGAAGGCAAGGGCCCAGACTAATGAACTGAGGTCCACCGATCCTCGCAGATCGACCCCGAACATGGGAAGTACGACATTGATCAGCACCGGCACGGTGAGCGAAAGCGTCACCATGATCAATATGTTGGCGGCCAGCAAAAGGAATATGCCCTTCATCCATTTCATCGAGATCCTCCTTCACGACTATGTACTCGCCCTGTCATTCGGATGAGTCACCAGTGAGAGTCATTATACTAACCGATTCCCTGAAATACATCTTAATCGAAACTGCGATGACAATGTGATGTAAGAAGTAACTCCCTAAATGCTAAGGTCAAGTCGTCCGAAGTGCCTGAAACTCCTGGACAAAGTTGACCCGTTCCCATCCTTCCTGTTAGAAATGGCTCATGCAGAAGGCACCTAGACGATTGCTCTACATATCGGCAATTTTCTGGTTGCTCACATTGATCGACGTGACAATCGTTCATGCGGCGGAACCCTCTCAGTCAGGCCCTCCGGTGGTGATCCCGGTGGCGGCGGACGGGGTGCAACGAGCCACGGTCACGCTTGATAGCTACTCCTATACTCCAAACCATCTGATTCTCGAAGCCGGAAAACCCGTTGAACTGACACTGACCAGTGTGACGATAATTACTCCGCACAATTTTATCGTCAAGGATCCAGCGGGAAGCCTATCTATCGAACAGGATGTCGGTGCCGGCAAGACGGTCACCATTACATTTACGCCGACTCAACCTGGTATATTTCCCATCTACTGCGACAAACGGCTCTGGCCGTTGCCCAGCCATCGCGACAAAGGGATGGAAGGGAAGCTGGAAGTGCGATAGGTGTGGCTACGAACATAGAGACCTCCAGGCAAGAACTGCTCCGAGATCTCCTCAAGCAAGTGTCCCGTCTCTTCTACACGACCTTGGTCGTGGTCCCGGCAGATGTGCGCGATCAAGTCAGCCTCGCCTACCTCTTCGCCCGCGCTGCGGACACGATTGCAGACACAGAATTGATCGATCGTCCCCGTCGGCTGGATTTACTCGGTCAACTCAAAGCTCAGTTCGTAAGCGATCAGATTGCCTGGGCTCAAGTGCGAGAGATCCAGCAAGCGGTGGGACCAATCCAACAGAATTCGGCCGAGCGTATCCTGCTTGAACGGCTGGAAGATTGCTTCAAACTCTTCCAGACCTTTTCGCCGGACGATAGGCGCCGCATACAACGGCTCATGTCCACGCTGACGCAAGGCATGGAGATGGACCTCGTCATCTTCCCCGGCACGTCAGC
>JANOOS010000315.1:0-2817 GCA_031421455.1 Nitrospira sp. | reverse complement strand
CCATGCGATCGAAGCGAGCTATGCCATTCTGCACTGGCTCTACGATGAAGAAGCCCTGCCCGTTCCTCCGGAACTCATCTATCTGGACCCACGCACCGGCCAATTGACCATCCAGCACCCCGTGACCGGGACCTCATCCTCGTTCAGCTATGACGCCTTCCCAATTTTCTGGCGAGTGGCGCTCGACGCCGCCTGGTTCGGACGGTCAGAAGGTCCATTGCGGCACAAGATGCTGGGGTTCTTCCAGCGCGAATGGACGGCCCATGGCGAATTTGTCGATCGCTACTCCCTCAAAGGCTTGCCCCTGTCGTCGAGTGAGGGTCTTCCGCTTTATGCCACCGTTCATGCCCTGGCCTTCCAGGAACAGCACGACCTCGCCCGCCTGCTGAGCGAAAAAAAGCTCGCCCCGCTCGAAGCTGTTGCCGTCGGAGGGAAACGAGTCCCCTACTATTTCCAGAACTGGCTGTGGTTTGGACAAGCCCTCAGTCTCTCGCAAGCCCGTCACTACGAAGAGTTCCTGGGATTCTTACGCCCGTTCGACGTAGTCGGGTTCTCAGATCACTTTCCCTGGAAACTCTTCGCCGTCACCGTCCTCCTCTACCTGATCGCCCGCTGGCATCCAGTTCTCAAGTTCGCTTTTCTGGCCTGTGGATTTAGCCTCTGTCTCCGCTATCTCCATTGGCGGCTCTTCTACACATTGAACGTCCTGGAAACAGGCGGTCTATTTATCAGTGTGTCCTTGTGGGCAGCCGAACTCTATGCCTTCTCCACCGTCGTGCTGCTGTTCATCCAGGTGGGAGTAGGCTGGAGACGCCATCCTGTCTATCCCCCTGAGCCACCACAGGGCTTCGCTCCCTCGGTCGACGTGTTCATTCCGATCTATTCAGAATCCTGCGAGATTCTCGAAAAGACCCTGATCGGCGCTTCCGCGATGGAGTGCGCCCACAAACGAATATACGTGTTAGATGACAGTCATCGGGAAGAGGTCTGCCGGTTGGCTGAGCGGTTCGGAGCGACCTACATCAAAGGCCCTCGTCGACATGCCAAGGCCGGCAACCTGAACCACGCCTTGACGCAAACCGATGGCGAGCTGGTCGTGGTATTCGACACAGATCATATTCCCGTGACGACATTTCTGGCAGAGACCGTCCCATTTTTCGCAGACCCCAAAATGGGCTTTGTCCAAACTCCTCACCACTTCTATAACCAGGATATCTTTCAACGAGCCCTCGGCGCAGGCCCCCGCATTCCGAACGAACAGGATCTGTTCAATCACGGAATCCAGGGCGCACGCCAAGGCTGGCAAGGGGCGTTCTTCGTCGGCAGCGGAGCCGTCTTCCGGCGGTCGGCGATCGCTGAATTGAACGGATTCAACTTGATGAGTATTACCGAAGATATTCACACCAGCCAGCACCTCCACGCAAGGGGATGGAAATCCGCCTTCGTGGATAAGGATTTGGCGGTCGGACTGACGGCAGAGAACTTAGCATCGTATATCGTCCAGCGCAGGCGCTGGATGTTGGGCTGTCTCCAGATTTTCTTCAAAGACAACCCGCTCTTGTGCCGAGGACTGTCACTCCGGCACCGGCTCGGCTACTTCGCCTCACTCTATTACTTCTTCTTTCCTGTGGCGCGAGTCGTGTTTTGGGTCACTCCCCTCTACTTCCTATTGTTTCACCTCCACCCGATTTTCGCCGATGTCTCCGTCCTCGTGGCCTATCTACTGCCCTTCATGATCGTTCTCCCGATGATCTCGGCCACATTGCTTCCGGGATGGCCCAGGCTCATGTGGTCATCTCTGTATGAAGGACCGGTAAGTTTTCCACTGTTCCGGTCGATGTTCGATCTACTTCTTCCCAAGAACTTGGGGTTCAAAGTCACCCCCAAAGGTCTGCTCTCGGAGCATCGTTCGTTCGACTGGCGATCCTCCGCCAGTCTGGCCATCGCGACCGCCATTACCCTCGCCGCGATTGCAAAAGGCCTGTGGGAATTTTGGTATTTCGGCATCGAAAAGGACGCCTACTTCTTCAATCTCGGCTGGGCCTCCTTCAACCTCTTGACCCTGCTTGTGGGACTGTTGATGGCATGGGAAAAACCCCAGCGGCGCACAGAGGAACGTATTCTCAAGCCGATTCCATTCGAACTCAGGGCCGACAATCTGGACGTCCAGGGGACGACCCATGATGTGAGCCTGACCGGTCTATCATGGTCCGGAGCACCGCCCGATCCACTCCCTGCGACCATGGAAGTCAGATTGCTCGATAGAACACCCTTCACCTGCCAGGTCCGGATGGTCTATCATGACCGGCTGGGACATAACGCCAGATGCGGGCTGGCCTTCCTTAACCTTTCTGAAGAACATCGTCGTCTCTTGCTGCTCAATCTCTATACCGATCCCGCCACATGGAAGGATGCCCATGCACACCGCCTACGCAGCAGCCTCCTCATGGCAGGTCACTTGCTTGTCGGATTACTGAAACATTTCAGACCGCTACGCCTCAGCCGGCGGCAGATTCCCAGACAGTGGAGGTTCCGAATCGCCCAGGTTCAGATCGGGAAAAGACGGCACCGCATGCTCCTACGAGATCAATCTACACGCGGCCTCGGTCTGCTGATTTTCGCCAATGAGACTCCACTCACAACACCCTGGCTGGTGCAGAACCGCAACGGGCAGATGGCAGCGTATCGCCCCATTTATCGCACCAGACTCTGGGGCCTGGTGCCGCGAGTGGGCCTCCAGATAGACCTCTCGACATCCGACTCAGAAGGATCGCTGACGGACAACTCAACACCGCGGGAACCATAATGCAGGAAAGG
>JANOOS010000314.1:0-3387 GCA_031421455.1 Nitrospira sp. | reverse complement strand
GGAGCCCACTATGTCACGGACGTGTTGGGAGGCTGGGTGATCGGCGGACTGTTTGGAGCCGGTGCCGCGTGGTTGCTCCTACGCTACTCTCGTGTTCGCGCGTCACGTGAAAATCCCGCCGTCTAACTCCCTGTGCTCTTGTCGCTTTCAAGACAGCGTAGGAGTTCTGCTTGGCAGCGCTCCTGGTCGGAGCCTCGTCCGATCAACACAATTGCGTGACTCGGTTCGTCGAGCAATGTGATCGGCGTAATGGTCGCGTTGCCTGGAGGGGCATATTGAAACTCTTGGAGTTCCGGTCCCTTAGCAAAGCGGAAGAAGCCTTTCGCCCGCTCTAGTTCAGGGGGCAGGGTCTTCATCCAGCTCAGGAATCGTACAAGGTTTAACGGGCCAGGCAGCCGAACCGTTGTGGCGATGGGATGATACGCGGCCCGCTTGTTCGTTGTGGACGAGCGAGGCACTCCGAATTCCACATTCACCGCCTGCGCCGACGGCCTGCGGGTGATTGGTTCGAGCAGCGATGAGGGATCGATCCTGGCATGACTGGCTTCCCAGACCCGCGCGTAGGGATTCTGCTCGATGGTCGAGGTCTTGAATGCTTCCCAATGTCCGGGAACATAGAGGTCTCGTTTATTGAGAATGAGTTCATCGGCGCAGCGAATTGCCTGCCTGGTGACGAATCCCCCCATACTTTCCCTGTCTGTCGGGATTGGGTGCAGTAAGGCGATGACTTTTTCTAAGTGCGTGAGGCGCGCGGTGTAAAGATCCGTGACGCCATCGATCACTTCAGCCGGATCAGCCATGCCTGAACATTCCAGAATAATCACATCCGACTCGTAATCCCGTACCAGTTGTGCGATCCCCCAGGATAAATCCTCCTTCGTGTCACAACAGACGCAGCCTCCGGCGAGGTTCATCACTTGTTCCGCGATGGTGCCCGCGCGGGGCCCGTCGATGCTCACCTCTCCGGCTTCGTTCATCAAGACGCCGGCCCGCTTGCCCTGGCTCTTCCAATGTTCCAGTAGCCGCATCAAGAGCGTGGTTTTACCCGCGCCGAGGGAACCGCAGAGGACATAAAAGGGAATCGGGGTCTCGGTCATTGTTTTAACCTGAATCGTCGATCTTGACTGAATCGAGATGGGCGAGACGGGCGGGAAAGGCGCGACATGAAGTTCGAAGTTCCGGGTTCGAAGTTCCGGAAACCTCGAACCTCGGACCTCGAACCTCGAACTCTTCCCAGTCCCGCTCGTCCCGCGCTCTCAATGGTGCCCATGTACGAGTCCTTCATCCTGGTGCTGCTGTGCCAAGGTGGTGAGATCGCAGTGGATCTCGTCATGGTGGCAACAGTCGGTTCCCATTTGAATCGTCATGTGCTTGATGCCGAAATCTGTGCTGACCCTTGTGCGGATGGTCTGCAGAAGGTCATTGGTCATTGCCGAATCGTCTCCGTCGACGAGGATATGACAGGTCATCATAATCAACCGGGGTTCGACCGCCCAGATATGGAGGTCGTGGACATTTTTTACGCCGGGGATCGCTTCGATGGTCGCAGCCACATGTGAGGCGCTGATCTTCGGTGGGGTCGACTCCAATAAGACGTCCAGCGATTCCTTAAACAGCGGCCAGGCCCCTTTGGCAATGGCCGCGACAACCAGCAAGCTGACCAATGGATCGAGAATGGTCCATCCGGTCAGTAAGATGGCCCCGCCACTGATGACGACGCCCAGGGACACCCACGCATCGCCCAGCATGTGCCAAAAGGCGCTGCGGATATTGAGATCGTCCTTGGCTCCGCGCTGCAACAGAAGGGCGATACTCAGATTGGCGACGAAACTCAGGGCGGCGATTGCCATGACCCAGCCGCCGTCCACCGGTACGGGCTGCAGCAGCCGCTTGAACCCCACGAGTGCAATGCCGAGGGCCGTGAGTAACAGGATGAATGAATTTAAGAACGCGGCAATGATGCCGGCTCGGTGATACCCAAATGTTCTGGCTTCTGTGGCAGGCTTGGCCGTAAGGAGATGAGCATAGAGGGCAAGAAAGAGGGCGCCTTGGTCGACGAAGTTATGGCCTGCATCGCTCATGAGTCCGATGCTGTCGAGTATCCATCCGCCGATAAACTCAGCGACGATAATGACCGCATTCAGTGCCAGCGAGAGGTATAGACGGCTGCGGAGATGTTCATAGGAAGCATGAGCGCTCATACGTAATAGTGTCGCATGTAAGCGACGAAGCGGCAAGCCTTCCAGCAGGATGCTGAAAAATTGGGCAGGGTGGCTGGGACGATCCCCGTGCTCGCGCAACGCGCGGTCGCAGACTCACCTCGTTGGACGCGCGCAGTTGGGATCATCCCAGCCACCCCTTATTAAGTGAAAGTTTGCTGCGGCCTTGCTGGAGGCCTTTTTGAGCATCCTGAACTAGTGTGGAGTCGGCGCCATTCTGTGCGGTATCAACGGGGGCGCTTTTTTGGTTTTAGCGAAGGCGCTCACTGAGAATTGGGTAGTTGGATTGTCCGATACCAACGTTGCCGCTGGCTGCATCGGTGGAAACCGCCAGGCTCATTTCACCTTGGTGCCTGGGTCAACTTCTTCGAGGATGGTGGCGAGGCCGCGGACTTCGCTGTCCCCTGCGGCCAGCACCATGCCTTGCGATTCGATGCCCATGAGCTTCGCGGGCTTGAGGTTGGCGACAATGATGATCGTTTTTCCGATCAGCGCCTCCGGTTCGTATTTCTTGCCGATGCCTGCGACGATCTGCCGTTGCTCCGCCCCCTCTCCAAGACTGACTTGCAGCTTGAGCAACTTCTCCGACTTGGGGACGCGTTCCGCACTGATGACCTTCGCGGTCTTGAGCTGAATCTTCATGAATTCGTCGATGGTGATCTGCGCCGGTGCGGGGGCCTGTGGTGCGGGGCTAGGGGCGATGGGCGTCGGAGATGGCGGTACAACAGTTGACGTCGGTGCAACGGTAGCCGGCTGAGAAGAAATCGGTGTATCGCTCACGGTTTTGGCTCCTTGTGGTTTTGATTCGATACGGGGGAAGAGACTTGGGCCCTTGCAGATCTTTGTCTCAGCAAGCGGCGTTGCCCAGTTGTAGGCTGCTTGCGGTACCGGCTTTGAAAAGTCGAACGATAGGCCGAGTTGCCGGGTGAGTTGCGCCGCTGTCTGGGGCATGTAGGGATATATGAGGACCGAGAGCAAGCGCAGCGCCCTCGATGCTGTATTCAGAACAGTGTTGAGGCGCGGGTGATTCTCAGGATTCTTGGCGAGTTGCCAGGGCGCAGCCTTGTCGATGTATTCGTCGCACAGACCGATGAGTTCCCATATGGCTTGGAGATTTTCCCGAAAGGCGAGTGCGCGATAGCCCTGATCGATTCGTTCAGGGAGGCCT
>JANOOS010000313.1:0-1500 GCA_031421455.1 Nitrospira sp. | reverse complement strand
CTCTCCTCCAGAATCTGATTAGGCTCCCTGAGAGGCGAGCTGTTTTGCAGCGGCCTTCTTTTCCTTGTCCTTAGCGGCTATCTCTGCCAAGAGTTGCTTGGCCGGCTCGCTGACGTATTCTTTGTATGCGAACCGCTCGGTCGGCTTTTCCGAATCCCGCATTTCCTGGAGCCCTTCCATGCTGTTCTTCCCAATTTCGAGAATGCAAGGAGTATAGAGCTGGAGGTAGGTCGGGCCGATTTCGCGCGCTATCATGACCGCGTTCCGGACCACCTTTTCCACGAGAGATGGCTTGCTGACCGTGCATTGGACGACATAATGGCAGCCTGACTCGCGAGCGATTTCAGGCAGACGGACCTTGTCGAAAAGTTTCCCGACTGGCGCCATCTTGGCGACGAATCCCTTCTGCATCAGGCCGCTCTCTTGACCACCGGTATTGGCGTACAGCTCATTATCGAAGCAAATCGTGGTGAATTTCTCCTGGCGAAACCAGGCTTGCAGCGTCATGTCGAGGCCGATATCGACCGTGGCGCCGTCGCCGGCGAGCACAACCACGTCTTTCGTCCGGCCTGGGAAGCGGACGCTCAAGGCGCGCTTCAAGCCGGAGGCGATGGCGTTTTGATTGCCGAAGAGAGAGTGAATGTTGTGCACAGCTACCATGGGGAACACCAGGCTGGTGCAACCGGTGGAACCGACCATCACGGTGTCTTCAGGGTTTGGCAATGAGGCCAGGATGTAACGGAAGGCCATGGACTCCGGGCAGCCTGCGCAGAGGGAGTGCTGCTCGATCAGTTCTTTGCTGTTGCCGATGTCCTTCCATCCCCGATCTTCCTTGCCGTAGGTCGCGCTCTTGACCAGGTCTTGGTAGTCGGACGGCATGATGTCGTATAGGTCATCAGAAATCTTGATACGTTCCTTGCTCATGTTGGCCTCCTCGGTGCGTGCGTCTTATTTAGGTTCAGGTCGTTTGTTCTTGCTACATAGATACGATCAACTGCCGCGACCGGCCATAGACATGCTGCGCATGCCGAGCAGGTTCTTGATTTCGGAGACGATAATTTCCGGTGGCATCGTCATGCCTCCGCAGACACGCGGGCCGGCGTTTACACGGTCACTGTTCGGGATGGTAGCCCTAATTTCCTTTGCCAACCACCCGGTCACATTGAATTCCGGGACGATGATGTGTTTGGCATTTTTTGTGGCTTCACGGATTTCCTCGCCCGGCCAAGGCCGCAAGGACTTGATCTTTACCAGACCGCAACGGATGCCTTCGTCCTCAAGGAGCCGGATGGCCTCACGGCCCTGCGATACTGCCGTACCGGAGGCGACGATGAGAACCTCGGCATCGGTATTTTCTGTCTCGATCAACCCGTTTATCCACTTGATCGTGTGTTTACGGGACCGTTCCACTGCCGCCCAGACTTCTTGCTGCCAGGAGGCGTGGGTGGCATAGCTAATGTAGTTGCTCTTCATGACAAACGGATCGCGCATCATCCGGAC
>JANOOS010000312.1:0-3362 GCA_031421455.1 Nitrospira sp. | reverse complement strand
TCTTTACTCGCTCGCTGCGGCCTTGCTTGGGACAAGGCGCGTCTCGGCGCGCCAGGGTGGGAGGGTGAGAAGTCTGGCCTTTTTGAGCATCCTGCTAATGCGCAGCCTTACTAAGTTTTGATTGAAGAAGTGAGTGGACCTCCTCGCTAGTCTCTTTGACGAGCACGCCCATCTTTGGATGCGACGGCTCAAGATCGATTGGCCAGTCGTGCTGCCGCAGCCTTTCGCTGGCGGTGGGGCCGATGGAGGCGACGACCATCTTCTTGAGGGCCGCCCGAAAGGGCTCTACCTTTCCGTCTTTCTCCAGCACCTGCATGACATGATCCGCTTGGGCCGCATTGGTGATAAGAAGTACAGATACCTTGCCAGCAATAATTTCGTTGAGTGCTAGCCGTAGCGGCCCCAGATTTTCCGGGAGCGCCCAGCGATAGATGGGAACCTGAAAGACCTCGGCTCCACGCTGGTTCAAAGCTTTCAGCAAATCAGGATTTGACGCCCCATACTCCTGTACGGCGATGCGCAATCCCTTCACCGGCCTGTACTCATCCAGCATAGAGATCAGATCGACCCAGGTGTTCGGTTCGGGCACCGTCAGCGTCGGTTGGAGGCCGAAGGCCTTGAGGGCTGCAACCGGTTTGGGCCCTCGGGCCACGAGGGCCGTCTGTTTGAGGGCTGCCACAATCGATGACCAGGGATAGCGTGTCTTGAGGAGGTCGAACAGCGCAGTAGTGCCGACGCCGGTCAGCAAAATGAACATATCGACCCGCTCGGTCGTGAGCTGAGCCCCAAATTTCAACGCTGCAGAATTGTCATCGAGCGGAATCTCGCGAAGGGCAGGAGCGACGAGGGGATTTCCCCCATGGCGCTCTATGAGCCGGGTAATCTCCGCTGCCATACGGCTCTCGAAGGCAGCGACGGTGAGACGATTGAAGCCAACGGTAGCCATTTATAGGTTCGAAGCTAAAAGCAAAAAGGCACAGTGGACTGTTTCTTCAAGATTCGAAGCGTGGACATCGTACCATACTGGTGAATGGGTTGATTTGGTTCGTCTGGTCTATTTGGTTTATTTCGTTGATCTGGTTCAACCAAACAAACGAGACAAACCAAACAAACCAAATAACGGTCTTCTTCCGCTGGCGGACTTTTTCAGCATCCTGCCAGGGATTTTCAATTGACGGAGCCGAGATGCCTCCCTACTATACGGATCGGATTGAGGATGACTATGAGTGCTCCGCTCCATCGAGGATTGCGCCATGTGGCGCTGCGCGTTACGAATCTCGCGCGTTCTCGCATATTCTACGAACAACTGCTGGGGATGAAGGTGGTGTGGGAGCCGGACCCGGATAATGTGTATTTCAGCTCCGGACCGGATAATTTCGCCTTACACCAGATCCCGGCGTCCGAGGTCGCATCGTATCAACCCTTGAAGGGGCAATCGTTGGATCACATTGGCGTGATTCTTGAGAGTCCTGAGGCCGTCGATCGGATGTATCGGGAAGTCGAACCACGGCTGCCTGAATTGGGCGGGCAGGTCGTGACACCGCCGAAGCAGCATCGTGATGGCAGCTATTCCTTTTACTTTTCCGATCCCGACGGGATTGTCATTCAAGCTCTGTACGAACCTATGATCAGCAAGCTCAAATGGGACGTGACGAGTGATCAGTGATGAGTGATCAGTTGAAAGACAGGCACAAGCCCGCTCAGAACCCATCACGCATCACGCATCACGCATCACCACCATGAAGATCTGGGACAGTCTGCCCAAACATCAGTATCTCAGCCTGGCGCCCTGGGCCTGGGTTCAATTGGAGAGCGCGGAGCCTCCGGGGCCCTTTCCCTTTATTGCAGGGGTGGCGCCTGAAGTCGTCGCCAGTCTCCATGAAGCCCATGGCCTCCTCTCCAGCGCGATCGATACGGCCATCAGCGATGTCTTTTCCAAGCGGGCTCCGCTCGACGATCCCGATCGTCAGCGGCGATTGGAGGATGCCTATGCGGAGGTGATCAGCGCCCGCCCTTATCTGCAACAGCACATTCATTGCGGGCGGAAGCCGGACGGTACGTTTCAATGGGAGTTTCCAACCGATCCTACTAAGTCTGCCACCGTCACCAACGGCGGGCTCAGGATCTTCCATTCCGTGAAGCGGCAGGCGATTCCGATCGGGTTTGACCAGCGTCAAATGGGGCCGCTGGTGGGAAAGATCTTGGGGTTCTTGGACGGCACGCATCAGACCGACGAAATCAAAACGGTGGTGGCGACCTCGGGGCGAGATGGAGAACGATTGCTCACACGACTGATCGAGTCCCTTCACCAGCATGAGTGTCTGGTCAGCTCGAACACCTCCTCCGTCAGATCCCGCTGGTTCGAGACGCTGCACGATCAAGACACGGTCCATCTTGGTCATGCCGCGTTGCTGTATCGGCACCGGGACCAGGCGCTATTGTTCGATCCATGGCTGCTCCCCTGGTTTGCGGAATCTTCCGTTCCGTCGCTCTGGGGATCGCTACTGCCCAAACCGGCTGCTGTCTTCTTGACCCATGATCACGACGACCATGTGGATCCTCGCACGCTTTTGCACTTGCCCAAAGACACGCCGATCATCGTGCCGAGCCGAAGGAATCGGCGCATGCTCTCCTACGATTATCTGTCGCTCTTGCGAGAGCTGGGATTCGGTCACGTGATCGAATTGGCTCATGGGGAGAGCTGGGCTTTCGAGGGAGGGGCCGTGTATTCCGTACCGTTCTACGGTGAAGACCCCTGTGATCTGGAGATGCCGAGAAACTGCTATCTTATCGCCGATCGTGGCTATAACGTGCTCGTGCATGCGGACAGCGGGCCGACGAATAGCGGCAGGTCCGCCCTCAAGGACGGAGTGATCCAGGCTCTTGTACAGAAACATGGGCCGATTCCGTTGGTGTTCGCCTCGCAACAACAACTGCTCGAAGTTCGCGGCCATGCGGCCCATGCGCCTTTGTCTCACCCCGGGAAATGGCTCGACGTGGGAGAAAACGGCTATCTCACGAATGCGTACCTTGCCGATGTGTGCGCTGCGGCGCAGGCCAAGCTGTTTGTGTCCTATGCCACCGGCGGCGCAGAGTGGTATCCGGACCATCTCTCATTCATGTTCAGCCGACGGAATCCTGCCCGCACCGCGTTGCTGACGGCCCACTGGGAATTGCCTGAAACTCTCAAAGATCTTCTCGCCAAGAACGGATGCAGGTATCATTACGGGCATGCGTTGGATCTGTTTCGTCGTACGGCCGACGGGCTCGTGGAATCGATGAAGACGGGAGAGGCCCTCACGCCTCTGTCGCTCTACCGGCTTGACCACGGGGATCCTCCGTTCATGAATGCCGGAAGCCGC
>JANOOS010000311.1:0-14065 GCA_031421455.1 Nitrospira sp. | reverse complement strand
GTTGCGCTGTTACTGGGGACGGTATTGGCCCTCCGTTCCCTCGATCCCCCCTCAGCGACGCCGGTGCCTGCCTCATCGGTGCCAGTGCTTACTCCTGACAGAGTTCCGCTGGTCACGGGGGACGAACCGATCGCAGAGATTTTCACGAAAGCCGGTTGCGCGGTGTGCCACACCGTTCCGGGTATTTCCGGGGCCGATGGTCGAGTAGGGCCGCCCCTTCTATTAGGAGCTACGGGGGCTGCGCGATTGGCCGATCCGGCTTACCGGGGCCACGCGAAGACGGTGCGTGAGTATGTGATCGAGTCGGTCCTCGAACCGGGGCTGTTTATCGTGCCGGGATATCCGTCCGGCACGATGCCGGTTTGGTACGGCGCGAAGCTCAGCGCCCTCGCGCTGGAGAAGATTGCGTCGTATCTTGAGCAGCAAGGGGGTACTACAGCTCAGTAAGCGTGGTGATCCTCGCCGGAACGGTCAGGAGACGCGTGGATGGTGAGGGGGCTAGCGTTTGCGCAGGGGGGTCACATTTCCTGAAGCTCCCCCCTGGATCTTGAAGGCACCGGTCGTGGGGTCACCTAATTTCTTGTCGAGGAGTGCGTTGATCGCATCGTCCCCTCTCAGACCTTCGATCTTGATCTTGAGCCGGAGATTGTTGGCACTGTCGGCATTGATCAAGGCCTGTTCGAGCGAAATCCTCTCTGTCTTATACAGTTGGAATAGGACGTGGTCGAACGTCTGACAGCCTTCATCCACCCCTTGTTCCATCGCTTCTTTGAGTAAATCGACCTCGGCCTTCTTGATGAGATCTTTCACGCGGGGCGTGTCGAGCATGATTTCCAGTGCCGGGGCCCGCTTTCCATCCACGGATGGCACGAGTCGCTGCGAGATGATGGCGCGAAGATTGAGCGACAATTGGAGATAGATCTGTGCATGCCGCTCTACCGGGAAAAAATTCATGATGCGCTCGATGGCCTGGTTCGCGTTGTTCGAGTGGAGGGTGGCGATGCAGAGGTGCCCGGTTTCCGCGAAGGTGATCGCGGCTTCCATCGTTTCCGTGTCCCGGACTTCGCCGATCAGAATCACATCCGGCGCCTGCCGCAGGGCATTCTTGAGCGCGTTTTGAAATGAGAGTGTGTCGAAGCCGACTTCTCGCTGCGTGACGAGCGAGCGCTTATGACTGTGGACGAATTCGATCGGATCTTCCACGGTCACAATATGGCCGGGATGGATGGAGTTGCGGTGATCGATCATGGCGGCGAGGGTGGTGGACTTTCCGGAACCGGTGGCTCCGACTACCAGCACCAACCCGCGCTTCGTCATGGCGATGTCTTTCACAATCGGAGGCAAGCCCAGCTGGTCGGCAGTCTGGATTTCGGCTTTGATATGCCGGAAGACTATACCAACATTCCCGCGCTGCCGAAAAATATTGACACGGAAACGGCCGAGTTCCTTGTAGTAGAGGGCCAGGTTCATTTCCATTTTTTCCTCGAATTCCCCACGTTGCTGACCGCGCATCAGCGCGAGCGCGAGGGCTTCGAGTTGTTCGTTGGTAAACGGCGGCGCGGAGGTTTGTTGTGTCGAGCCGTGGACGCGATAGGCGGGAGCCGAGTCGACGGTCAAGTAAAGATCTGAGGCTTCTTGATCCACCATGACTTTCAAGAGACTGCGGACATCCATCGCGACCCCCGTTTCCCTGCCAGGTATCTTAAGCTGCGCCGCTCGTAGCGGTTCCAAACAGATTGGGATTCATGCTGCGTGATTGAGCTTCGCTTTTCGTGACGACGCCACGGGTCGCTAGCTCGTACAGCGCCATGTCCATCGTTTGCATGCCGTCTTTCTGACTGGCTTGCATGATCCCGGGAATCTGGTGCAATTTGCCCTCTCGGATGAGGTTACGGACCGCGGTCGTGGCGACCATGATTTCGAGCGCGGCGACACGCCCGCCTACTTTTTTCTTCAGCAGGGTCTGAGTGATGACCGCTTCCAAAGCTTCTGCGATCTGTGTGCGAATCTGGGACTGTTGGTTTGGAGGAAAGGCGTCGATGATGCGGTCGATGGTCTTCGGCGCGCTGGAAGTGTGGAGTGTGCCGAAGACCAAGTGGCCTGTTTCTGCAGCAGTCAACGCGAGCTGGATGGTTTCCAGGTCGCGCATTTCTCCCACGAGGATGATGTCCGGATCTTCGCGAAGAGCGGCTCTCAGCGCATTCGCGAATGACAGGGTATGGACGCCCAGCTCCCGCTGGTTGACCAGACATTTTTTCGATTTGTGGACGAACTCGACCGGATCTTCGATGGTGAGGATGTGGCCTTCGAACGTGTTGTTCAAATAATCGACCATGGAGGCCAGCGTCGTCGATTTACCGGACCCGGTTGGGCCGGTCACAAGGATTAGTCCCTTTTCCCGATCGCAGAGCTGCCGCACGATCGGTGGCATGCCGAGTTTTTCCATCGGAATGATCGTGGTGGGAATGTTGCGAAAAACGGCGCCAAGCCCACGGGCTTGGACGAAGACATTGACGCGGAATCTGGCGATGTCGCCGAGTTCAAAAGAAAAGTCACACTCGCGTTTTTCTTCGAAATTCTTCCGTTGGGTATCGCTCATCATGTCATAGATCAGCGAGTGCGTTTCTTCCGTGGTCAGTGGGGGATGATCGAGTCTCTTGAGGTCCCCGTTCATGCGGATCATCGGTGGCTCGCCGGCGCTGATGTGACAATCCGATGCGCCCTCCTTTGCCGTGAAGGTCAGGAGCTTCGAAATATCCATGAAGAGGACTCCTCGATAAGATAAGAATAGTAAGATGATGGCCTATCGGACATCCGGGCGACTTGAGTGAATCATGCCACAGGGTGATGGGAAAGCAAGGGAATAGCCCTAACCCGCATGATTCATGAAGCATCTGCTGCAAGCGCGGATACGCGGCTGCGACTGGTAGTCTCGTCGTTCAGCCCTTCGACGTACTGTTGGGGACAGGCACCCTTCTTCTTGGTGCCTGTCCCCGTCTGAGGAGCGGGACAGGCACTGCCGCGGACGGCAGAGCCAGTCCCCGGCCTCCGAGTGCCCGTCTCGCGCCCCCTCCCTCACCCTCCCCATAATATGGGGAGGGATGGGGTGGGGGGGGGCGACGAACCTTCATGAATAATGCGGGCTAAGCGGCTGCAACATTCTTCGGTGGTTCAGTAGGCAGGGAGAGAGATTCGGTCAGATCAGTCCTGTCGATTGTCCTGCGCGTTGAAATGCGGTAAGGGCGTAATCGATGTGGCTGGTGGTGTGCTCGGACGACACCGTGACGCGGATGCGGCTGGTGGAGTCCGGAACGGTAGGCGGGCGAATCGCCGGCGCATACACGCCTTCTGCGAACAGGTGTTCGGCAAACACGAGCGCGGTTTCGGCATTGCCGACGAGGATCGGCATGATTGGGCTGACGCTGGGGGACAGGCTGAATCCCAATTGGGTCAATCCTGAAAACAACCGTTCACGGTTGGCCCACAATCGTGCGCGCCGTTCCGGCTCTCGTTGCATGACTCGTAACGCCATCATGGCGGCAGCAGCCGAACTCGGTGGGGGTGCCGTGGTAAAGATAAAGGAGCGGCTGGTGTTTATGAGATAACGGATCAATGCCGAGGATCCAGCGAGGTAGGCGCCACTACTGCCGAAGGCTTTGCCTAAGGTTCCCATCTGAAACGGGATCTGTGTATCGAGGCCGAAATGTTCGGCCGTTCCTCGCCCATGCGGTCCCATCACACCCGTGCCGTGGGCGTCATCGATATAGAGGTCGGCCTCATAGGCCTGGGCTAATCGACTGAGTTCGGGCAACGGTGCGAGGTCTCCATCCATACTGAATAAGCCGTCGGTCACGATCAGGGTGCGTCGTGCCCGGCGCCTCTTGGCCAGAAGGGACTGGAGGTGGCCGATGTCGTTGTGGCGATAAACTCGAAAGTCGGCTGCGCTGAGACGGCAGCCGTCGATTAGGCTGGCATGGCACAAGCGATCGGCCAGGATCAATCCGCCTTGTTCGATCAGTGCAGGGATGGTTCCAATATTGGCAAGGTAGCCGGAACTAAAAGTCAGCGCGGCCTCGGTTCCTTTGAACTGTGCCAGAGCAGACTCTAGGTCTTGATGCGGCGGCAACGAGCCTGAAATCAAACGAGCGGCTCCGGCCCCGGCGCCAAACCGCTGTGTCGCTTCGACGGAAGCCTGAATCACTTCTGGGTGCATGGCCAGGCCCAAATAGTCGTTTGAAGCGAGTAAGAGAATTTGGCGTCCTGCCATCTCAACCATCGGACCGACACCGGAATGGAGCGGATTAATGCGTCTGGTCAGATGCCGCGCAGCCGATTCATTGAGTCGCTTTTCAAACATGCGAAGTGGCCTGTCTTGCAAGATGGGAGGGCATGTGTTCTCCGAGAACCGACACGCAGAGCTGCCTCATTGACAAAATCGTGATATCCTTAGTATAAGGCGCGCACACAATGTGAGGAAACAGGTCTCGCCCTCTCCGACGAATCCATCCATGAGCTACCGTATCAAGGTTCCGGCCAAAACTCTTCCGGTCGATGAAGCCCACATGTTGAGCTGGCTTGACCATACGCTCCATAGGTCACAGGACTATCGCCGTCCTGTGCTGGTTGGTCTGGGAGTGTTGGTGCTTGCGGCTGCCGTGGTCGGAGGAGTTTTTTATGTTGATCGCCAGGCTGCGCAGCAAGCCCAAGACCTTGAACGCGAAGCGATGCGTTTCTTGACGGCCCCTTCCGCCAATGATCCTCAAAAGGCTGATCATGCGCTCAAGGAAGCGATCGCGAGGTACCGACAAATTGTCGATCAATACCCACGAACCGCTACGGCACCACTCGCCTTGTATCATTTGGGAAATACGTTGGTCCAGGCCAATGAACTGGGCGCGGCAATTGATGCCTATCAGCGATTTCTTACATTATATAGCTCGAATGCTTCAATGGCGGGGTTGGTGCAACAACGCCTGGCGTATGTGTACTTGCACAAGGGAGACAGGGATCAAGCCGTAAAGGCCCTCACCGGCATTTTGGAGACTCCCGGTACGTTGAACCGGGATCAGGCGCTATTTGAGTTGGCACGGCTGGAAGAATCCCTATCGCGACCCGATGGAGCATCGGCGCGCTATCAGGAATTGATAAAGACCTATCCGAACTCTCCGTTCACCAGCGAGGCGACGATCCGGGCCAAGATATTGGATACCAAGAAATCGCTGGAGTCACAGCCTGCCTCGACACCAACGGCTCCGGCCATTGTCCCATCGAAGAAGAGTCCTCCATCTCCTCTTCCCTCAACAAGCAAAAAAACTCCCTAGACAGTCAGGCCTCTGCCTCTGTCGGTATCCCGACTTTCGCTTGCTCCATTTTCCTGGTCGGTGGAGAGGGGAATCGATCTCAGCGGCTGATAACAAGAAAGTCGCCCGGTCGAATTGTCGGGGTGGAGAGGCTATTCTTTGTCTTGAGCGTCTTTAGCGGGATGCGGAACCGTTTCGATACTTTTCCCAGCGTGTCTCCCACCCGGACTTTATACCAGCGAGAAGGCCCGGCGGTAACAAACTGAGCCTTTGCCGGAAGTTGTGGGAACTTGTAGGTCGGGATGCGGTCAAACAACTGTTCCACTTTCGCTTTCATTCCCACCGGAACCTTTAAGTGGTAGGTCTCGTCGCCAGGTGGTGTTGCGTCGCGCCGTAGCTCAGGATTTAAGAGCCGAAGCTCTTCATAGGGAATGCCGGTGACATTAGCGATCGCGTGAAAATGGACGGGTCGTGTGATGATCGCTTCATCAAATTGATGTGGTTCGGCAGATTCCTGAGTGAAGCCGTATCGATCGGGATTCCTCGCGATAATGGTGGCGGCCATGAATCGTGGTACGTACTCTTTCGTCTCCCGCCGAATCAATCGGGTCTTTGAAATCTCGGAAAAGCTTTCGGCCCGGGCCTTGTGGAGGGCTCGCATCACCTTGCCTTCTCCAGCATTATAGGCTGCCATTGCAAGCGGCCAGGCGCCGAAGAGGTCGTAGAGGTCGCGGAGGTAGCGTGCCGCAGCAACCGTTGATTTGATGGGGTCCCGACGTTCATCAACGTAATTGTCGACGCGAAGCCCATAGACCTTGGCCGTCCCCTTCATGAACTGCCAGGGGCCCGTGGCTTTGGCTCGCGAGTAGGCGTAGGGGTTGAATCCGCTTTCCACCAGGGAAAGATAGACCAGATCGCTGGGGAGGTGAAATTCCGTGAAGATCGTCTCAACAAGGGGCCGATAGCGGCTGAGTCGGAAGAGCCACTCGCCGAAGCGACCATGGATGGCTGTATTGAAGTAGCGAATGTGGGCCTGGACGGAAGAGTCCAGGACGATTGGAATATCGTAGCTCGTATACTCCGTCTGACCTGCGGCATTTCGGGAAGGGTCTTGTATCTGGGTTAGTTCAGCCGGGGGATTTAAAGCATCTGAAAAACGAACGGTCGCTGGTGAGCTTCCCGCCGGGTTCAACTGTATGAGATCTTCAGTCCTCGGAACTGTGCTAGTCGTTGTTTTTGAAGGGCTAGCGGCTTCCGGTGGCGGGCCTTCGGTGTCGAGTGGAACCAGATTTTCGTCCGGGTCGTCTTCCGCCGCTGCGCTATCGTCCGCAATTGTAGAGGGGGCTGCTGTAGTGGATTTTGCGGGGGCTGTAGCCTGCACTGCCATAGCGGGAACGGAGAAGCTGAACCACAGGCTGAGGAAGAGAGCCATGAGGAGGACAGCCGGTCCTGCCCTGAGTAATCTCATTGAGGCACCGCAGCATTCAGTGTTGTGGGGGAGCTTTATCATATTCTGTGAGGCTAGACTATCGTCGGACTGCGCTGGTGTCAAGGAATTGCAAATGGGATGATACTCCGCCATTGGTAGTACAGAGGCAGACGTTCCATCGTTTGCACACAATAGTCAGTGGAAACACTATCGGTATTGAAGGGCCGCAACAGTATGAAAACACGCATATCTACAAGGCTCTTCGCCTTGACAGCTTTTGGGAGGCAATGGTATCGTCCCCCGTCCCGCGTAAGATTTTTCATGTGTTATCCGGTTAGGAGGATCAGTCGATGTTGAAGCAGTACTTGCTGGCTCCCGGCCCGACGCCTGTGCCCCCCGAGGTGCTGTTGGCCATGGCGCGGCCTATGTTCCATCATCGTGCTCCCGAGTTCGATAAGGTGTTTGCGGAGGTCCGCAATGGACTCAAGTGGCTATTCCAAACAAAAAATAACGTGCTCATGCTGGCGGCCTCCGGAACCGGAGGCATGGAAGGGTCGGTGTCTAACTTTCTATCTCCAGGCGACAAAGCTCTCACCATTAATGGGGGGAAGTTCGGGGAACGATGGACCAAGCTCTGCAAGACGTTCGGAGCCGAGGTGACCGAAATTAAAGTGGAATGGGGGCGAGCCGTCAATCCTCAAGCGGTGGCCGATGCCCTGAAAAAGGATCCAGGAATCAAAGCGGTGTATGTGCAAGCGAGTGAAACTTCCACTGGTGTGGCTCATGACATCAAGGCGCTTGCGGAGATTGTGAAGCCCTATAGCGAGACCATTCTTGTGGTGGATGCCATTACTGCCCTCGGCGTATTCGACATCAAGACCGATGAGTGGGGGATCGATGTTGTGGTTACAGGGTCGCAAAAGGCATTGATGCTTCCGCCTGGCCTGGCATTTGTCAGCGTGAGCGACAAAGCCTGGCGGTTGGCAGAGAAGGCGAAGAACGCGGCGTTCTATTTCAATTTCAAGAAAGAGCAAGAGAATCAGCTGAAGGATCAGACAGCCTATACGCCGGCCGTGTCTCTCATTATCGGCTTGCAGGAAGTGCTGAAGATGATGAAGGCGGAAGGGCTTGAGGGGCTGTTCAGACGTCAAGCTCTGCTTGCGAAGGCCATGCGTGAAGGGATGCAGGGTGCCGGGCTCGCGTTGTTCCCCAAAGAGTCACCCAGCGATGCTCTCACTGCCGTATTAGCGCCGGAAGGTGTGGATGGGCAGGCTATCTACAAGAACCTGCGAGTTCAATACGGCATGACAGCGGCCGGTGGGCAAGACCATTTGAAGGGGAAGATCTTCCGGCTATCCCACATGGGCTACATGGATCGCTTCGATATCATCATGGCTGTGGCAGCGGTTGAAATGGTGCTCAAAGGGCTGGGGCATCCTGTGAAGCTTGGTAGCGGTGTCGCGAAGGCGCAAGAAATTCTCATGGCGTAGGGGTTCTATCTCAAGACTCTGGCGATAGGGCAGACACAATGGGCATGAAAATTCTGATTAGCGATAGCTTGTCGAAGCAGGGTGTGGAGCTGCTGGAAAAGGCCGGATTCACCGTGGTCGTGAAATCCAAGATGCCGAAGGAAGAGTTATTCAAAGAGATCAAAGATGCCGATGGGCTGATCGTGCGGTCCGGTACGAAGGTGACCGAGGAACTGATTGCGGCAGCTGAGAAATTGAAAGTCGTCGGGCGTGCCGGGTCAGGGCTGGATAACGTCGATACTCCTGCGGCCACCCGTCGCGGCATCGTGGTCATGAATACGCCGGGCGGCAACACCGTCACCACTGCCGAACACACCATGTCGATGATTTGCGCTATGAGCCGGAGGATTCCTCAAGCCACTGCGTCTGTGAAGGCCGGCAAATGGGAAAAAGACAAATTCATGGGTGTCGAACTCTACAATAAGGTGCTCGGCATCGTCGGAGTGGGGCAAATCGGCAGCCATCTCACGAAACTGGCGCAAGGAATCGGCATGAGCGTAGTGGCGTACGATCCCTATTTGGCCGAAGAGCGTGCGCAGAAGATGGGCGTCACCATGATGCCGCTGGATGAACTCTTCAAGCGGGCCGATATCATTTCTGTCCACACACCGTTGACGCCTGAGACCAAGGGCCTCATCAATGCGCAATCGATCTCGACGATGAAGCCGGGAGTCATGATTGTCAATTGCGCACGCGGCGGGATTATTCACGAGGGTGATCTGTTCGACGCGTTGAAGGCCAAGCGCGTGGCCGCCGCCGCGTTCGATGTATTTGAAGAAGAGCCGGTGAAGGCGGATCATCCCTTGTTGACACTGGATAATTTCATCTGTACGCCGCACATCGGAGCTCAGACAGCCGAGGCGCAAGAGAATGTGGCAGTCGGCATCGCGGAGCAGATCGTCGATTATTTTACCAAAGGCATTGCCCGTGGGGCGGTCAATATCCCGTCGGTCTCCCCGGAATTACTCCCGCGGCTTCAGCCGTACCTTTCGTTAGCCGAGCAGCTGGGGAAATTGCAAACGCAGTTGTGCGATGGCGGGCTTGAGCGCGTGACCGTCGAATACAGCGGAGAGGTGGCCAGTTTGTCGATCGCGCCTCTCACGATCGCCGTGTTGAAGGGATTGCTGACCCCGATGATGGAGGCGCCCGTGAACTATGTGAACGCGCCGATCGTCGCGAAGGAACGCGGGATTGAAGTGAAGGAAGTGAAGAGTTCCGATGCGGGCGATTTCACCAGCTTGATTCGTGTGCGAGTGGAGGCCGGTAAGAAGTCGTATCAGGTAGCCGGTACGCTCTTTCACAAGAAAGATCCACGCGTTGTGGAGATTGATCAGTTCAATGTGGAGGTGGTGCCGGAGGGACACATGCTCGTGATCCTCAATGTCGATCGCCCAGGGGTGATTGGGATGGTGGGGAAGGTGCTCGGCGACAACCAAATCAACATCGTCCGGATGCAATGCGCGCTTCAGAAGCGAGGCGGGAACGCGATGCTCATTATTGGCTCAGACGCGGTATTTCCTGACAAGGTGCTTGAGACGATCCAATCCAGCAAAGATATTCTCTCAGTCAAAGTCGCGGCCCTATCCTAACCCCGCGCGCCATCAATCAGGTCAGCCATGGTATCCGCTCCTCCGAAGCCCCGCTCTTCTTCGGGACAGGTTCCCTCGTCCCGTGAACGTTCGCTTGTCCCCGTGGGCATGGCAACGATTCTTCCTCATGCGGCGAAGCAGGTCCGCCGCCTTGAAGCGCAGTTGCTCGGTCAAGTTAACCAGTGGGGTTACGATGAGATTATTCTCCCCACATTCGAGTACCTCGATGTTTTAGCCCCAGGGCTTGAGCCTGAACTGATCGAGCACTGTTATCAATTCGTCGATCGGACGACGGGGCGGACGCTGATCCTCCGTCCGGATGCTACGGCACAGATCGCCAGGACGGTTGCCATGGGGCTCACGGGTACGGCGCTGCCGTTGCGCCTTTCCTATCGAACATCGGTATTTCGCTATGAGCAGGAACATGCCGGGCGCGGACGAGAAATATTTCAGGTCGGAGCCGAGCTCATTGGACTGGACGATGTGGCGAGCGACAGTGAAGTCATCGGTCTGATGATCGAGTGTCTCCGCACGATCGGTCTTCAGTCGTTTAAAGTGTCGCTTGGGCATGTGGGCTTTATTAAGGGGCTTCTGATGCGATCCGGACTGTCGGCGCAGGGGCAAAAGCTGGCTGAGCAGGCGGTCGCGCGCAAGGATCTTCCGAGGCTCGAAGAGCTCCTAGCCGGCGAGCGTATTTCCAAGGTTGCGGCGCGTGCCATTCGGGAAGCACCTGAGCTCTATGGTCAAGAGGAAGTGCTGGCACGCGGCCGGGTTCTCGCGGGCGGCGATCCGGCATTGGCTGCTCCGCTCGAACGGCTGACTCAGGTATATCAGCTGCTTTGTGCGGCAGGCCACCGGGAGTCGCTGCTTCTGGATCTCGGGGAATTCCGCGGGTTCGACTATTATGATGGTGTCGTGTTCGATGTGTTTGCCGAAGGGATGGGAGCTGAGTTAGGCGGCGGCGGGCGATACGATCACTTGATCGGCAGATTTGGCCGGCCCTTGCCTTCAACCGGTTTTGGGTTGGACGTCGATCGGCTCTTTCGCACCGTAGAGTTCCCTGAGGAAGAATCGGTCTCGGCGCGAGTCGACTATCTTGTGGTTGCGCCACGCCGGGCCATGCGTCGATTGACTGCGGTTGCGGCCCAGTTGCGCCAGACTCACTCCCGAGTGGTGCAGCAGACAATGAAGAGGAGCGACGCTTCGCTCGTGTCTACCGCAATGACAGTGGGGTTGTCTCAGCAGGCAGCGACTGTGGTCGTGGTCGGCGCTCCAGGGGTGGATCATGATGACGTGCTGGTACTCGAGCCCCTCGCTGCTCATAGGCAGGGCAGTCGAACCGGTAATCTGAATCGCTTTTCTAAGAAGGTGGGACTTGCCGACCTAGTGGCTGCAGCTCGTCGATCCAGGCGGCAGGCTAAGGAACGATCATGAAATCCATGTCAGCCGCCGATCTGTCACAGCCCAAATTGCCTCCTCAGAATCTAGAGGCCGAGCAATCGGTTCTCGGTGCAGTCCTCCTCGACAATAGCGCGATGGCCAAGGCCATGGAATTGCTGGTCGAAGAGTACTTTTACCGCACATCGAATCGGAAGATCTATCGGGCGATGTTGGAGTTGTCGGACGTCGGAGAAGTGATCGATCAGATTACGTTGACGGAACGGTTGAAGGCGCAGGGAGAAATTGAGGCCATCGGGGGCGCGGCCTATTTAGCAGAACTCGTGCAGAGCGTCGCGAGCTCCGCCAATATTCGCTACCACTGCAAGATCGTGCGCGAGAAGGCGCTGCTGCGAGAGCTGATCCATACTTCTACGGAAGTCCTCACGCGCGGGTACGAAGGCAGTTCTTCTATCGACGAACTACTCGATTTCGCCGAGCGGTCGGTCTTCGGCATCGTCCAAGGGAAGCTGGATAAGTCGTTTAGTCCCATTAACTCTATCATTAAGGAAAGTCTCGACCTTGTCGACAAGTTGTCGAAGCGGAAAGAACATATCACAGGGGTTCCCACTGGCTTTTACGACCTTGATGACATCACGGCGGGACTGCAACCTTCCGATCTCGTGGTGATTGCGGGACGGCCTAGCATGGGAAAGACGAGCCTGGCGTTGGGAATGGCCACCCATGCCGCCATCAAAGCGAAAGCTGTGGTGGGAATTTTCAGTCTGGAAATGTCGAAGCCGCAGATCGTCCTGCGTATGTTGAGTTCGGAGGCACGAGTTGATTCGCATCGTCTCCGAATCGGCAAGATTGAGAAAGAGGATTGGTGGCGCCTGGCGGAAGCGGCGGGCCGGCTGGAACAGGCCCAGATCTTTATCGATGATACCGGCGGCATTACTGTGCAGCAGATGCGGGGTAAGGCGCGCCGCTTGAAAGCCGAACAGCGGGGGCTGGATCTCTTATTCGTTGACTACCTCCAGCTGATGCAGGGACGGAGCGATTCGGAATCCCGTCAGCAGGAAATCTCTGACATCTCCCGCTCGCTGAAGGCCTTGGCGAAAGAACTCAACGTGCCGATCGTCGCACTGTCGCAGCTCAGCCGCGCGGTGGAAGCCCGGAAGCCTCCGATCCCCATGTTGGCAGATCTTCGCGAGAGCGGCGCGATCGAGCAGGATGCAGACGTCGTCATGTTCATTTATCGTGAGGACGTGTATGACGAGAATTCAGAACGGAAGGGCATTGCCGATATTCTCGTGCTTAAGCATCGCAACGGCCCGACCGGGAAAAGGCACCTACGCTTCGAAGACCGCTTCGCGAAGTTCGATAACCTCGATAATCACGAAGACGTTTGACCCTGTGTCACCCCACTCGTATAATCTTTCTTAGCTACGCAGGAAGATAGGCTGAAGACCGAAGGCTTTTAGCCTTCAGCCTGAACACCTGAATCGTTACGCTGAAACCACCTTGAGGATCGCCCGAGTGCCCACGACAAGCTTCAGATCGAGCCGAACGGCGAACAGCCGAGGTCTTACAGCGCACAGGGGAATGATGTGTGCGCTGATTTCCTTGGTACTCGTAGCCTGCGCTGCCGGGCCTCAGACGCCTGACAGGATACTCGCGCCTGCTGGTACTGCGAAGGCTGCGCCCTCGATTCATCCCCTCGATGCCGCCGCGTCTTATCATTTCATGCTGGGATACCAAGCCGAGCTTGCACAGAATATGGATCGTGCGATTCAGGAATATCAGGCTGCGCTGAAGGCGGATCCGGCGTCCCAGTCTGTGAAAGCCAGGCTGGCCGGTCTCTATTTTTCGCTGGGCGATATGCCCAATGCCATACGTTATGCGGACCAAGTGGCAGAGGGATCGAGCCAAGACAGTCAGCTCCTCACAAAGATGGCAGGTATTTTAGCGAGTGCGGGGCAAGGAGAACGTGCGGTGAAACTGTTGGATCGCGCGATCGATCTCGATCCGACTTCCGGCGATCCCTATTTCACTCAGGGTCTGTTGCTCCTGAGTCTAAAACGGCAACCTGAGGCGGAACGGGCTATTCGAGCCGGTTTGGCACGGGCGCCTCAATCTGCCGTCGGCCATTATCATTTGGGGCGCATGCTTCTCGATGCAGGGAAAGGGGAAGAGGCGGCGGCGAGTTTGGAGCAGGCGATTGCAGTCAATGCCTCGTTTGAACCGGCCTATCATGCGCTCGCCTCGATCTATGAGTCGCGGCAGGCCCAGGATCGAGCGGTCGCTGTGTTACGGAAATATCTCCAGACGGTGAATCCTCGAAACCGGGATATCCGGCACCAGCTGGTTCGGCTCTATGTGAGCGCAAAGGATTATCAGGGCGCCAGGAAAGAATTGAACGATTTGCTGGCAGAGGATCCTGCGGATCTCGATGCGCAGCTTCGTTTGGCGCTTCTGCATGGGGAAGAGAAGGACTATCCCAAGGCTATCGATCAACTGACCAAGATCCTCAAAGCGCGTCCGACTGAACTCAAAATAAGAGATTACCTTGGCTTTCTTTATGAGGAGTCCAAGGACACGAAGATGGCTATCGAGACCTATACGTTTAACGTGCAACTTGAGCCCTCCTTCTTCGAAGGACATCTGCATCTCGGTCTGTTGTACTATCGATTGAAGCAGTTCCCAGAGGCCGTCACGCACCTGACTAAGGCCATCACGATTAATCCAAAACAGGCTGAAGCCCACATCGTGTTGGGATTGACGTATTTCCAGAAGGATCAATTCGACGATGCGGCAAAGGCGTTGGAAGAAGGCATCAGC
>JANOOS010000310.1:0-2401 GCA_031421455.1 Nitrospira sp. | reverse complement strand
GGGGTATGTTCCCTTAACGTTTTCGCTTTCTTGGCTTCTTGCCTCCTTGCATCCCCGGGCCATCACCGTTTTGCAAATTCTCCGCCATAAGAATGGGCTCTAAAAACACAAGCGGCTCGCGCAACTGGCGCGAGCCGCAGTTCTGAGTGCTGAGTTCTAAGTTCTGAGTTGAAAGGTAAGGGAGGGGCAAGCAGTTCTGAGTTTTGAGTTCTGGGTTCTGAGTTAGAAGACAAGGAGAGAATGCTGAATGCGAAATGTGGAATGAATTGAACGGAAACGCTGAAAGAAGCGTTTTGAATGTAGTTCCAAATAACTCAGAACTCAGAACTTATAACTCAGAACTCGGCGAAGCCGTTGACTCAGAACTCAGAACTTCCCAGTGCTCAGCACTTCTTACGTCGTTTGGGTGAAGCGGTCGGACGGTAGTTCCGGGCTTTTCATGTGCGAGACGAGCAGCGGCTGAATCTTGGCGCGCAGCTCGTCTTGAATTTCATCGGGCGATTTTCTGGCATCGGTCACTTCGAAGTGAAACTCTTCCGCCATTTTGTCGAACTCCTCGATCAGGAGCGACTGATACTTTTTAAAGCTGTCGTAGAGATCGTTGCCCAGCCGAAGGTCCATCCCCGATTCCCAGAAGTTCATCCCTTTGGTTTCGATGACGCGCAGCACGAGTGTCTCGATGTCGATGCGCATGTAGCAGACGAGATCCGGCACTAAGGCGAAACCGAAGACGTCTCTCGCCCACTGGCGGTTCCCGCTGCGGACAAAGTCGCGGGCGAGGGCTGTATAGATGTACCGGTCGGCCAGGACGATGAATCCTGAACGAAGGGCGGGGATGATCTCGTGCTCTAAGCGATCCGCAAAGTCGGTGGCGTACAGGAGGCTGAACGACCACCGGTCGAGAATGTTGCCTTCTTTCGCCATTTCGATCGTTTTCGACATGAGATTGGAACGGGTCCAGCCGGTCGTGATGACGCCATAGCCCTGCACCTCCAGCCACTCCTGCAACATCTCGATGTGCGTGGAGCGACCGACCCCGTCGGTGCCTTCGATCGCGATGAGTTTCCCCTTGAGGTCACTCGGATTTAGGTACGTCAAACCGTCGCCAAAATACCGTGCGTCGACCATGGGTGCCTCGCCGTGGTTTGTAATCTTTGAGCGCCTCTCCCACGAGCAGGCGCATGTCGTTTTGCTGGGCTTCGATGTCTTTCGTCGCATCCATCGTGATGAGCTGAAACTCATCGACGATCTTCTTGTACTGGGCCAGGATGCTCGATTGGAAGAGACGGAAACTTTCAGTGACGTCCTGGTTCAGGTTCATGTCCATGCCGGCTTCGTAGTACTTGAATTGGCCGCGCGTGCCTCCGAGAAGCCGCGAGATGGCGACCTCGATCGGCACCTTGAAGTAGAAGGCCATGTCCGGGGTGATCGCGAAGCTATAGAGTTTGCGAATCCATTCGGGCGATACGCCGCGGGTCACGTCACGGGCAAAGGCGGTGTACATGTAGCGGTCGGCCAAGACGATCATGCCGGCTTTGAGCGGGGGTAAAATTTCATGATACAGCCGGCTGGCGAAGTCGGTCGCATGGAGTAAGCTGAACGTCGTCGGGGTCAGGCTTTTGTTTTTCTTTCCCCGCTTGGTCGTTTCCTTGACCAGTTCCGAGGAGTTCCATTCCGTGAAAAAGACTTTATGCCCCTTCGACTCCAGCCATTTGTGCAGCAACAGCAGTTGCGTGCTTTTCCCTGACCCGTCGATCCCCTCGACGATGATGAGTTTCCCAGGGTAGGGATGGGGGGTCATGGATGGAGGGGGCTGGGTGCTCATGCGGCATCGTCCTGAGAGATGACGGAAAATTTTACCCGGCGGCGGAACACGCGTTCAAAGAGATCGGCCCGGCCGGCGGCGGCCCAGGTTTCCAACTCGGCATCGCCCGTCACCTGCACCGTGATGGTGACGACGGAACCAAGTTTCACATTGAGGGTGCGGACGACAGAAAAATGCGTCCGATCCAGGCCGTCAGCGATTCGAAGCAGCGCGGACAGGATTCGCACGATGCGTTTGTATTTGGGGGAGAGGGAACTGAATCCCTCGTGCTTCAGTTGAGGGACTGAGCGCCGGTGGTAGCGCGCGACGTTGGCCACCACCGCAATCTCCTCGCTGGATAATCCTCCGAGGCCGCTATTGGTGATGAGGTAGTAGGCATGTTTGTGGTGCTGGCGCTCGTTGATGAGGTAGCCGACGTCGTGTAAAATTGCCGCGTATTCAAGCCAGTTTCGCTCTGAGGGGCCTAGGCGATGGAGGCGTACCGTCTGATCGAAGAGACGCAGGGCCAGGCCGGCGACATGCAGGCTATGGACTTCCGGAGCATGGCAACGGCGGGCCAGTGCGATGACGGTGCGC
>JANOOS010000309.1:0-9708 GCA_031421455.1 Nitrospira sp. | reverse complement strand
GGTAATGTCCTCGTCTCACTCAAGAGTCGCCGCTCTCCTGGAAGCAGGGCATGGTCGATCCGAATATCCGTAAACACCTTGCCATCGTGTTCCCGTATCTCCGCCATCCGCATCCGTACATCGAAGAGATCAGGCCAATGGGCATAGTCGGTCAATAATTGGCGAATAATTGCCGGTTCCACCGGGAAGAGAATCGTAGCCGTCGCCTTCACACCGCCGGTGGATTCCGTACGAACATCCAGCAGGACCGGTTCGGACGCACGGCTCAACCCGGACCAGCCGAGCACAAGACAGCCCACGACAATCATCACACGCCACAACATGGGGCAAGTATATAGACCCATCCAGCTTCAGGCGAGTACTAACAGGATGCTGATTTACTATCTTGTAGGATGTTCAATAAATCCGCCCAGCAAGGCTGCACTAGTTAACTACCCGTTGTTAAAAGGGTGGTCTGGTTGATCCTCGATTGCGCGCGTCGAACGAGCACCTTCCGAGCGTGCGCGTTCCGCGAGCAGGAGGACAACCAGGCTACCCTTCCCCTCCTTTTTCAGCATCCTGCCAAACATCTCTGTGCTACGATGCGGCATAATGAAACGCTGGCTCTTCCTGCTATTCATGCTCATCGCCCTGTGGAGCCTTTCAGATGCAGCTCGCGCGCAACCCATGGACGATTCACATGCCACAACAGAACAGTCTTGTAGCTTCGGCATGGCGAAGGGAGAAGCCTGGCAGAGCTGTCACGTCCCCTTCCCCTCAGGCTGCATCGTAGCTAATGCCCCTGGAACCGACAAACCCTGGACGACCATTTCCAAGGGCGGAAACACATTCTGCCGGTTCGACGAGAAAGCCACGGACTGGAAAACTAAAGTCACTGGTTCCTGCTCCCGCTGCAAATCCGACCATTGTTCAGCCCAGTTCAGTGTCCGCTTTGACTGCTCCCAGCAAACGCACTAACAGGATGCTGAAAAAGTCCGCCAGCCTGTCTTGTTCATTTGGTCTATTCGGTCTGTCTGGTTTGTTTGGTTGAATAAGACTAACCTGATGGACCAGACAGACCAGGCTTGTCCCAGACGTGACGACCAGTAAAGTTCTGGCGTGTCACTTAGTTTTCCACAGATTGCTGGCCATGTTGCTTGCTGAGGCGATCAAACGCGAAGCCCGAGCCCTAGGGTTCGACGCCGTCGGCATCAGCCGAGTAGACGACAGTCGTTCAAAGTTCGATGTTCGAAGTTCCGAGTTTTCCGACAACCTCGAACCTCGAACCCCATTCACCCGGCTGTTATATGCCCGTCTCACGGAATGGCTCCGGCGAGGCTATCACGGCACGAAGGCCTGGATGACTCGTGACCCATCTCGCCGGAGCGATCCGCAACTGGTCTTGCCAGGATGCCGATCGATGATCTCGGTCGGGATGAACTACTACACCGACAATCGTGCGAACGAGCAGCCTGGGATGGGACGCATCGCCCGTTACGCCTGGGGGAAGGATTACCATACGGTGATGATCCAGCGACTCGCGCAACTCGAAGCGAAGATCGCAGCCTTGGCGCCTGGCGTCACCACCAAGACCTATACCGATACAGGCCCGATCATGGAAAAGGCTTGGGCGCAGCAGGCTGGCCTTGGCTGGATCGGAAAACATTCGAATCTCGTCTCGTCCGACTGCGGCTCCTGGCTCCTGCTCGGAGAGATTCTGACGACCCTAGATCTGACCGCGGATGAGCCGGCCACAGACCTCTGCGGAAGCTGCACCCTCTGTATTCAGGCTTGTCCAACCGGTGCCATCGTCGAACCCTATGTCGTCGATGCCCGGCTCTGCATCTCGTACTTGACCATCGAACTGCGAGGCGGTCGCGAGGTCATCTCCGACGAACTCGCTGCTCAGATGGGCAATCGTATTTTCGGCTGTGACGATTGCCTGGACGTCTGTCCCTTTAACTTACGAGCAGATGCAACGACCGAACCAGCCTTCACCCCTACCCCCTTGACCCTCGCTCCCAATCTCCAGGCCCTCGCTCAGATCAGCGAAGAGAGTTTTACAACCACGTTCAAAGAAAGCCCCCTTAAACGAGCCAAACGAAGCGGGCTTCTTCGTAACGTGGGGATTGCACAGGAGAATCACAAACGCCAGACCAGGGGCCGGGTCTCTTAAACACCATCTTATCGCCCCCTGTTTTCTTGGCGGGAAGAGGAGTAGGCTATTTCCAGTATTTAGCAGAGAGGCCTGAACAGATGCACCCTCCGGTCCTGCTGCTCATTTCGGCTGATCCCAACACCAGACCGTTGCTGGAACAATCCCTCGACGAGCAACAGGCCACCATCCTTGCTGCTGCAACAACCGAAGAGGGTCTGCAAATCCTGAAAAACCAAGTAGACATCGCACTCGTCCTCTGTGACGAGAGTCAGGGACGGATTGCCAGCCAGGTGATCCTGGCTCAGGCCAAACGCACTGCTCATAACCTCCCCGTGATCATCCTCGGAACAGATGGATCGGCAAAGGCCGCGGTCGAGGCATTGCACCGTGGCGCTACCGACTATCTCGCACGACCAGCCACAGCGAAAGATCTCCAGACTGCCATCGACAAAACCCACATCTTCGAATCGCCAGTACCCCAAGTACGGACGGAACGGCTCTCAGCATTCAATCAGATTGTGAGCCGGTCGCCTCAGATGAAACTGCTGAAACATCTGGCAACCGAAGTCGCCCAAACCGATGCGACGACCGTTCTCATCACCGGCGAAAGCGGCACCGGCAAAGAACTTTTCGCCCAGGGGATCCATGCCGCCGGCCCTCGGTCCAAAGGCCCCTTCGTGGCCCTCAATTGTGCCGGCATTCCCGAACACCTCCTCGAATCGGAGTTGTTCGGCTATCAGCGCGGCGCCTTCACCGATGCGAAACAGACCAAACTTGGAAGGTTCCAGCTCGCAGAAGGCGGCACGCTCTTTCTGGACGAAATCGGTGAGATGAGTGCTTCCGCACAAGCAAAGCTCTTACGCGTCCTGGAAAATCACCAGGTCGATCCGCTGGGCGACACACGCAGCATCCACGTCAACATTCGCGTGATCGCGGCCACGAACGAAGATTTGCCGGCTCAGATCAAAGTCGGGCGATTCCGCCTGGATCTCTACTATCGGCTGAACGTCTACCAACTGCGCATCCCGCCGCTTCGCGAACGACCCGAAGATATTGAACCAATCCTGACATCATTCCTGGAAGCCGCCCGCCGGGATCATGGCTGTCGCATCAAAGGCATCACCCAACCCGCGCTAGCCATCTTGCAAGACCACAACTGGCCCGGCAATGTACGGGAGCTGCACAACATAGTCGAAGGGCTCACGATCACATGTAAAGACGAGATGATCCAGCCGGACCACCTCCCAACCTCTCTACGAGACACCCCATCGGCTGGCTCGAACGGAGAGACCGGAAAGACCTCGCTCCTGGCCTACGGCCTCTCGGTTGAGGAGATGGAAAAGAAGATGCTGCAGGAAGCACTACAGCGCACAGGCGGCAACATTTCCGAAGCCAGCCGACTCCTCAAGATCACCCGCAATACACTGAGATACCGCATGGCGAAGTACCACCTCTAGTAGGCTGTTGAAAAAGAGGAGGGGATGGAGCCTGATGATCTTCTGTGCTCGCGCAACGCGCGGCCTCAGAAGGCCCTCGTTGGACGCGCGCAGTGGAAGATCAATCAGCCCCCATCCCTGAAGAGATAACGAGCAAGCTTGGAAGGATCATTTATATCGTTAGATACACGCAATCGAGGATCGACCAGGCCACCCTTTTGAGAGCGAGTAATAAACTGCTTCGGCCTTGCCTGGGACAAGGCGCGTCTTGGCGCGCCAGGGCTGGGCGGGTGAGAAGTCTGGCCTGTTTGAGCATCCTCTCCGACCCCCGTTGTTCAGCCCACAACTTCGTTGACTACCCCTTGCCAATGTCCTGAATTTAAGACATACTGAGCCCGTGAAATCGCTCACGTTTCACCCTAAGGCGCTGGCATTCATTCGAATCCAATCGCCAACGATCAAGCGGGAGATCGGCGAAGCACTTCGTGATGTTCAGAAAGGTATCAGTCTGGGATTGCCTCTCAGTAGGCCGATGCCCACGGTGGCATCAGGTGTTCACGAGCTCAGAGTTAGGAGCGTAACGACCGTCGTACGAGTGTTTTACTTTGCAAAAGTGGCTGACACGATCGTGGTGTTCCACGGATTCCAGAAAAAGACCCAGAAGACACCTACACATGAAATCGCCGTCGGCCAACAGCGACTAAAGGAGGTATTGGATGGCCATGTCTAAAACCCGCAAGAGTGTAACCGTTCGGACAGCCGAAGACCTCGGTCGCGCCTTAGGTTTGTCGGCGGCTGATACCGCCGAAATGGAATTTCGTTCGGAGCTCACCGTTGCACTGGCAAAAATCATTCAAGCAGGACAGCTCACCCACGCCGAAATTGCGAAACATGCCGGCACGTCGAGAACACGAGTAACCGCGATTGCGAACGGGAACACTCACGGCGTTTCAACCGACGTGCTCATCAGAATTCTCGCCGCGACAGGCTATCGCGCTGAAGTTAGAGTGAAGAAGGCCGCAGCATGAGGCGGGGATGGAGCCTGATGATCTTCTGTGCTCGCGCAACGCGCGGCTTCAGAAAGCCCTCGTTGGACGCGCGCAGTGGAAGATCAATCAGCCCCCATCCTTGAAGAAATAGAGAGCAAGCTTGGAAGGATCATTAATATCGTTCGACACGCGCACTCGAGGATCGACCAGACTACCCGTTTTAGAGCGAGGAAAAATAAATGAGAACGGGCTACGTATGTGGCGGTGTTTATCATTAAGCCGCGATTGACAGAATTTTCCGAAGCGAGGATAGTGCCCGGGACTGCGGCTCGACAGGGCACAGAGCTCCACCAGAAATAGGCTGCCAGCAATAAGGTCCCTGCCGCAGCTCACTTCGCAGTTAGACCTCGCAAACTATGCCGCTATCTCTGACTGAGCTCAAACGTCACGCAAAGGAATACGTCGAGGTTCAGGCTCACGCGAAGGTCCTCTCCGTTCGGTTCGTCCGGCTCTTGCGGTTGTTCGGGCAGGAGGACATCATTCTCACCGTCACAATCGACGACCGAAAGGATCCCGCGTGGTGGGTTGTCGGCGGCTCTACCCCGATGAATCTCTATAGCCAGCGCATGTTCCCTGACTCTGATGTGGCGTATTCACTTCACCATGGCCTTATGCTTCGTCTTGCGGATCGCAATTTCAAGGCATCACGTCGCGCACCAGACCGTATTGGTTACGACGCGTTCATTTCCCATGCAAGCGAGGATAAGATCTCGGTAGTTAAACCGCTCGCAACCGCCTTAACGCGGCTCGGCTATCGTGTGTGGTATGACGAATTCGAGCTTCGAGTGGGCGACAGCTTGCGTCAATCAATCGACAAGGGCCTCATCAATTCACGCTTCGGTATCGTAGTATTGTCGCCAGCGTTCTTTGAGGAAAACTGGCCTCAATACGAACTAAACGGCCTTACGGCACGAGAAATAGACGGCCATAAGGTCATCCTCCCCATCTGGCATTCAGTCTCTCGGGAAGGCGTTCTGGGATATAGCCCGCCCCTCGCCGACAAAGTCGCGCTCTCAACGGCGCGGCTAAGCATCAAACGCATTGCAGAGGCCCTGGCACGAGAGTTCGACTTGTCAGAAAAAACCTAACTTGAAAACACCCAACAACTATCTTGTCCGTCAAGCGCGCTGAGGCTATACCGTCCGCCAGTGCATCCATTCCACTCTCTTCCCCATTCAATACTCGCAAGTACGGGCACGAGGAGCTTTCGACTGCGGTCGTCGAACGAGGCTACAGATGATCCCTCCAAGCTCGCTCGTTATCCCTTCTGGGATGGGGGCTGATTGATCTTCCACTGCGCGCGTGCAACGAGGGGAGTCCGCGACCGCGCGTTGCGCGAGCACAGAAGATCATCAGGCTCCATCCCCTCCTCTGCTCCGGGAGCACAAGACCAACATGGGCATCCTTCCCATCCTTTTTATCGTGAGGGCTCTGCGAGCACAGAGACCATGCCAGCTATCTCGCCATCCCCCTCAATGATCTCTCCAAGCGATGGATACGCATGCAACTTTGCAGTAGACTTGCTCGCTACGGATTACTGAACTGCCTTGCTCTGCTTCACGAGCAGGCTACAACAGTCTCAACCGTTTGGCATGGAACGGGTCAGAGGCCACGGGAAACAACCACAGGAGGGCATACTATGCACAAGAAAATTCGGGAGAGATATCTAGTATCCAGCGTTTGTGTCGTTGCAATTGTGTTCATCAGCGGTTGCATGGCGCACACGCAACACCAATACCCCACGGCGGACGTTCCCACCTCGGAACCCGCATACCTCACGAAGGTCAAAACTGCCGCGACCGAGCAGATTGTGAGCAAGGCATCGATCATTATGATGCAGGAGGGCAAGCCGCGTGAACTGCAAGCCGGCAGCAACGGCTTTACCTGTCTGATCAGCCCTGACGGCACCCCATTATGCGCCGATCAGAACGCGCTGGACTGGATGAAAGCGGTACGCGAACGCACAGATCCACCGGACAGAATTGGCTTTATCTACATGCTGGCCGGGGATACTGGCACAACCAACCACCATCCTCATCAGCGGGAAACGCGCCTGCATTGGGTACAGACAGGCCCTCACGTCATGGTTGTTGGACCGAGGGTTCGAGAAATGGTGGGCTATTCCAGAACCTTAGACGTCGCAGATCCCAAGCAACCGTACTCCATGTTCCCTGGCTTGCCCTACGAACACTTAATGCTCCCGACACAGTAGTCATAGAGCGCTTGAGAAATTAGTCCGCACTATTCATAAACGCTTCTGCGGCAATCGCGGGCCTGCTCACACGTCACGCGAGTCCAGCCCTTCGCGCTTGCCGCGCGTCACTGTGTGATTTCGCGACGAACCGTCATGAATAGTGCGGGCTCGCTGGTCTCCCACTGCGCGTGTTCAACGAGAGGCTTCTGAGACCGCATGTTGCACGAGCACAGGTGACCATCTAGCCTGCCTTCTCACGCTCCTTCCAAGCCTGCTTTCCCTCTCTGGGAAGGGCACCCATGTTGGTCTAAGTGCGGCCGTCGAACGAGGCCCTTCCCAGGGCGCGCGTTCCGGGAGCACAGGACCAACATGGGCGTCCTTCCCATCCCACTCAGCGTGAGTGATCCGGCCCCGGATTCACGATGATCGGCACAGTGGACCTCTCCGGCACGATGATCGTCTTGGTGTTGGGGTTCTCGTACAATTTATACTTCAGATAATCCGCCGTGAGCGTTTTCGTGATGATCTCCTGCGCCTGAGACTGACCCTTGGCGCGAATACGCAGGCTTTCACTCTCGCCTTCGGCACGAATCTGCAAGGCATCCCCCTCGCCTTTCGCGCGAATCCTGGCAATCTCCGCGTCACGTTGCGCGATCACCACCTCAAATTCCTTTTGCTCCTTCTCCTGCTCCTTCGATTGCTTCTGCTCAATGGATTTCAGCACCACCTTGGAAAATTCGATTTCGGACAATGCCACACTGTAGACGTCGAGATGCCGTCCTTTGAGCGACTCGACCATCACCGCTTCGATCTTGTTCCCGATTTCACTGCTCCGTTCCGGGAGCGAGATCATCGCATATTGTGCGACGACACCCCGCACCGCCGACAGGAACTGAGGCCGCACAAGCTGCGGATACCAGTTGTGCCCCACCTCCTGAGCGATAAAGTAGATATCATCCGCAATCGGGCGCATGGTGATCGCTGCGTGCACCGTCACCGAGAGGTCGTCGGCGGTCAAGGCATCGATCTTTTCCGTAAAACTCTGATACCGGACGTCGTACTCGTAGACGTCATTCCATGGTGCGCGAAAATAGAACCCGTCCCTGAGCGGCTCCTTCTCCAGCCCCCCCGTTAACGGACTCCAGCGGAGACCTCGCTTCCCTGGGTCGACGGTCCGCCCACACCCACTAATCAGCAGCAGAATCGGGATCACCACTACGATCGTGCGAAAAAGAGCTGAGGGCTTCATACGTCCTCCTATTATAGTTGTCGGCCTTGCTTTCACTATTTATTGCAACAGGTTTTCGGCGGTAACTGGAGTTTCTGCCGTCCGGTTCGAGCGACCTCTGCATGGGCTTCAGCCCGACGTTCCAGCTCCTTAGCCGCTTCAACATAGTACTGAGAGAGTTGCCGAGCTCCACTGACCAAGTCCGACTGAGGGCCGAAGAGATGCTCATACCGGACAACACTCTCGGCAAGCGCGGCAGCCTTCTCTTTCAGGGCCACAGCCTCGGCTCGGTAGGAGTCGGCAATGGCCATCTGATCCTGCGATGGGTCGAACGAGGCCATGTCTTCAATCGGCGTAACAGACTGTGCGCAGCCGGCAAGGGCAAACAAACACAGGGCGAACAGAAGCCCCCTTCCGACGTGGTGTGCGTGCAGCTTGTTCATCATATCCTCCCTGCGCGGTTCAGCGCATGGCGTCGATCATGGGAAAGACCGAGGAAATTCGGCGCATCGTCGAGATGAGGCTGTTCGATGGTGGAGGTATCGTGATCCTTGAGATACTGAAATCGCTCGAAAATTTTCAACGCACATCTTGACTACCCCTGAAAAAATCGATGATCGCCTTATTTTTCCCAGGCCATTCGGAATGTGTCCCCGTCCCTTCGCAATAGCCGGTTGTGACATTATTCGTACATCCCCTGTACGTTACACAGCCCTCAGCGTCTTTTACAAGGTCTGCAGTACCGCAGCCATTACAGGCAGCCCACCATTGTATCGCCTCTTTCCCATACCCAGGGAAATGAGTATCCTGGCTGCTGTGCACGATCATCACGGGAAGCGGGTTCGGACATTGATAGGCTTTCAAGTCCTCACCCCTGATACCAGCCGCACTCGGAGCAATCGCCGCTGGGATATGCTTGGTGCCGTTGATAAAGGCTATAGCCATGGCCGCAGTCCCGCCATCGGAATGGCCGGTGAGAAAAGTCCGTTTCTTGTCGAGACACCATTTCTGTTCGATCAGTCCTGGTATCTCAGCAAGCTCCTCGATCGTTTTAGAAGTCATCGTGCGGTGATCGGCATAAGCCACAATAAACCCTGCCGTCGTCGCCTCTTGCGTGAGATGCACAAAGTCTTCTGACTCATATCGATTGGTCCGCGCCGGTGCGTAGACCATGAGTAATGGATGGGCAACGGTTGCGTTGTAGTTGCTCGGCGTTTTGACCATATAGCGAATGCCAGCTGCGGTCTTTTCATCGTTGCTGGCGCCGACACTACCGGGTTTTGTTCCCGGGTCGCAGCGTGGCGTATTGCTGTTGACTGTATACAGAGCCTCACCAAGCACTTTGCCACGATTCACCACTTCAGCATTCTCCTTCCCGGCAAATTGAATCGCACCCGCACCAATTAAACCAGCCAGCAATAGACCTATTGCTACACCAACAATCGTTGTTCGGGTGAGCTGTTTTTGCCCAACGTGTATCCACTCCGGCTTCACAATCCCAACCACTAACAGAGCGGCCGAAAGGACTGTCAGCACCCTAAAGATCATTGAGAGCGACTCGTTCATCGATTTCACCTCGTATCGTTCACTACAAGAGAATTAGGAGAAGACCTGAAACTCTTCCCTATAGGCATAGGTCTATAATGGGCCGAGAAGTGGGAATG
>JANOOS010000308.1:0-8107 GCA_031421455.1 Nitrospira sp. | reverse complement strand
TGAAGTTCGAAGTTCTGGGTTCGAAGTTCCGAAAACCTCGAACTATGAACCTCGAACCTTCTCCACCCCCGTTTCGTTCGCCGGGTTGTACTCGTTGGATGCTTTTCTGTATAAGAATGATTGTGCAGGTCATTGATTCAGGGCATTCCTCCTTTCTGTTTCGTGCAGCCTCATGGGTTGTCGCGGGGGTGGGTGTTGCGATATTCACGAGCTGCTCGCTCTTCTCAGGTCGAGATGGTTCGACTCTCAGATACGATCTTCCCCTGACTGTCCAACTTCGATCCGACCCTAGCATCGCCGGGGCGCAGCTTACTTATCAGGACGCCTGTGGCCAGAGGCAATCCTTGCCGATCAGCGCCCCACTACAAGAATTGCTCGAGCGGAAAACGGGACGCGTCTTTGAAAAGGTCCTGGTTGGCGAGGCGAGATCCTCCTCGGCGCCGGATGGCTCTGTCGATGTGGCATTGGGACTGGCCCATGCCGATCTGGCTATCCCTCGAAAGGGCAACAAGAGCTATCCAGCTTCTGTGACCCTGGGATTGGACTTTGCCTACACAGCTGCGGATGGGACGATCCTCTACAGCAAGAAGATTCAAAGCAGTGGGCGTGGAGCAGTCGAGGTCACAGAAAAATCGTGTGAGGTGAAGGGGCTCGACCCTATTGCTCGAGAAGCCATGGGATATGTGACGGATGGTATGGCTCAGCAACTTGGGACGTCCAGCAGGATTATCGATGCTGCTCAAGCGCGCAAGGCCGGTGGCTTCAAGGCAGCCGCGACGACGGCCGCGCCGCCACCGGCGGTCAACGTTCCTGTGCCGGCTCCAGTCGATGGCCCTGCCACAGTCATATTCCGGGCAATCGTCCGTAACGAAAATCACCATCAGGTGCTCTATACCGGTGAAGCCATCACGATTGAAATTGAAGTTAAAAATGAAGGCCCTGGAACCGCACGAGCTGTTGAATTGTCAGTGACAGCCACGCCATCCTCGATCGAGCGGATTCCCAGCGTCGTATCCATCGGCGATCTGCAGCCTGGCGAAGTAAAACACCTGACAGTGGATGGCAAAGTGGGCAGGGTCAAAGAGGCCATGCAGGAGGAGTTGACGCTGATGTTGCGCGCCGGGTCCCCATCGGTCCAGCTGCCATCTGCCAAGAAGTTTCTGGTGGCGATGAAGCCTGAGCCAGGGTCGGAGGCTGTGGCGCTGCCGGTCGATGTCGATCGGCTGCCGAAACGGGCCAGCCTCCTCAAGCAGCCTAAGGCTGTCGGGATCGTCGTCGGTGTGGGGAAGTTTCGGGAGAGCAGCATTGCCCCAGCCAAGTACGCGGCACGAGATGCGGAGGTCATGGCTGCGTACCTTAAATCAATCGGAGGGATTCCTTCCGAGCGCGTGCGCACCCTCGTCGACACCCATGCCCTTAAAAGTGATTTGGTCGAAGTGTTGGAAGAGTGGCTGCCGAAACAAGTGGACCCCACTACCGTGGTCTATGTCTCGGTCACGGGCCGAGGAGTCGTTGAGCCGGCAACCGGCGCCGTGTCGATGATGTTGTTCGACAGTGCCGCAACATCCGGCACACGCCTCTACTCGCTTCGCCGGTTACAGGAATCCTTGGAGAAATTGCCGATTCAGCAGGCCGTCATCATGCTCGATCTTTCGTTAGAAGCATCGCCTGGCAAGGCGGCGACAGATAGGCTCGTTCCACTGTGGGAGCAGGAAGGTAGCGGGAACGAGAAGATCATGTGGATGGTCGGCAACCAGGCAGTCCAGGAGGCCCATAATTATGACGAGGGCCGGCATGGGCTGTTTACCTATCAATTACTCAAAGGCCTAGGCGGCGCCGCAGACATCGATAAGAACGGTACTATCCTGGCGGGAGAACTCTGCACCTATATCAAGGGGCAGGTGCTTAAGGTCGCCCACGAGCAGTATGGTAACGAACAGGAGCCCCTCTGCCTCCCTAGGCCAGGCCAGGGGGCCTTGGTTAGGTTACAGCCGGTTGCCCAGTTCAAGTAGCGGAAGAGAAATCCCTTGAGGCTGAGAAAAAACACGTGTAAGTTGTGGTCCTTCGTGCGAGAGCCGGCGTAGCTCAGTTGGTAGAGCAGCGGTTTCGTAAACCGCAGGTCGTCCGTTCAATCCGGATCGCCGGCTCCAGTGCGTTCTAATAGACTGCAGCCCAATAGATCATTCTGGCTTTCGTTTCTGGCACTCGGTATAGTATTCACCGATGAGGACTCGTTGGGATTACTGGGCTATCCGTGTCCTTCCTCTCTTTGTTCCTATAACATTAGGTTTCTTCTTCTATTTCCTCGTAGAGAACAGCGCCAACCTGGCAATCTGGGTTGACAACAACACCACTCTAGCAATCTGGTCGGTAATTGCAGTGAGCGTGATTGCTGGAGTCGTGACCGTCGCTATTATCCATCAGAAGATGTTTGCCGAAACGGAAGGAACGGGCCTTTTATATTCCGCTACTGAACCGACACCACCGACTCCATGCCAAAATATTCCGAAAGAAGCCCTTATTTTGGTGTTGGGCTCCTCGGCCTCCTATACGACAGCATTACACCATACGGTCCTCAGAGTTGCGGGTGAAGACCTTCTCTCCATCAGGCGGAAGAATGAGTGCATCGCGGTGTCGGCGAAAATCTATAGTGCCGACAGGCAAATCGTTGCTGAGATTATCGACAATAATTTTCGCATAAACCCGTCAAACTACTTTCGCCGAGAGCAGCCAGACCACCATTCCTTTGCTATCTTCGATCAACAGGGAGAGCGGGTTCTTTTTGTCCGCCATCTTAATTACTCCGCCATCAAGATCCTTGGCACGTTCCATACGGCAAGGGGCATCGCCAAAATAAGCGAAGAAGAAGTGTTCGTGCCGGGCAGGGACCGTCTTTCTCGATTCTGTTTTGGAAACGGTGTTGTGTCGATCCAAGTCAATTGATCGCAATTTCTTACCGCTCCCCTGATCGCTCTACGATGCGTGACGGGGTCAATCCCTCCGTGCTCCGCTCCTGAAAGGTACTCCTCCCGCCGTCGCCTCGTTCCATCGCATCGCGGCGGATAGGTTCATGGGCCGAATCCTGATTCTCGATTTATCAAAATGATGGCGTCAGATCGGTCCATCCAGTATCCTTCTCAATGAACCGACTCGATTCGCTGCTTCGAAGTCTTGCCACTGAAAAACGAGTTTTCGTCTTATGAATTGCGATCGAACATCCGGTTATGTATGGGATAGGGGTGTAAGTTTTCCCCGTGTAGACGGCGACGGACATTTGTGAGGGCTGCATGATTCGAGTGTTGTTAGTCGAGGACAATCCAGGCGACGCAAAGCGTGCCATTGAGATGCTGCGGGAGAAGGAGAAGGGGGAGATCGAGGTCACCCATGTGGAACGTCTCAGCAGTGCCTTGCGTCGGCTCAACCAAGAGTCTTTCGACGCCATCGTCATGGATCAGACCTTAGTCGATACCCATGGGTTGGACATGTTGGATCTTATCCAGGCCGCGCTGGGCCGGTTGCCGATCGTGGTGCTTGGTGAAAAGGACAATGAAACGGTGGATCGGCAGATGATTCAACATGGCGCCCAAGAGGTGGTGATGAAAGATGGGTCGACCTCGGCGCAGCTCACTCGTGCGGTCCGGCATGCCGTTGAACGGAAAAAGGCCGAGCAAAATCTGAGCTATCTCGCGCAGCAGGATCCGCTGACCACCCTGGCAAATCGCGTGCTCTTTCGAGACCGGATGATCCATGCCGTGGCCATGGCCAAGCGTAAAAAGCAAGTGGTCGGCCTCGTACTTTGCGGGCTGGACCGTTTCAAAGAGACCCTCTGGGCATGTGGGCAGGAGATGGGGGATCTCCTGTTGAAAGAGGCTGCCGATCGCCTCAAGGGGTGTTTGCGAGAAGTCGATACGGCAGCGCGTCTCGGCGGGGATGAGTTTACCTGCCTGATGGAAGGGGTCAACAGCCGGACCGATATGGAAATTATCGGTGGCAGGATTCTGAAGGCTTTCGCGCAGCCGTGGGTCATCGATAAAAAAGAGACGCCCGTCACGGTGAGCCTCGGGCTCGTGGCGTACCCGCTTGATGGCGAGGAGATCGACGGTTTATTCGCCAGTGCGAAGGCGGCGATGGAGAATGCGAGAGAGGCGGGTGGGAATAGGTATTGTTTTCCTTCGCCTCAAGCCGCATAGGCCTGTGAGAGATTATCCTGTTGTCTTAGCCCGCGTTATTCGTGAATATTCGTTGCCAAGAAATCGAAAATAGTTGGCCCGGTGATCCAGGGGCGCTAGCATCTGCATCATGATGAAGCATTACATCTTAACTGGCCTTGTGTTTGCCTTGATGGCTGTCTGTCCGACTCTCTCGTGGGCGGACTTTGTCGCCCGAGTCGTCACTGTCCATGAGGGCGATCGATTGACCATTCGTCACGATGGCCGCAGCGAAATAATCTACCTTCAAGACGTCGATTGTCCTGAGCTCAAGCAGCCCCATGGGAAACAGGCGAAGCACGCGATTGCCGCCTATGTGGGCAACCGTGACGTGGTGGTTCGCTCTCTCAAGCGGGACCGGCATGGACGGGCCACTGCCAAAATATTTCTTCAGGACGGGCGTAACGTGGGGCATGAGTTGGTCAAAGAAGGGCTGGCATGGTTGCGGCCTGATACAGCTCAGGACCAGAGTCTTGGTGAGGTGGAGCAGCTGGCCAGGGCCGAGAAAAAAGGCCTGTGGTCTGAGCCTAATCCTGTGCCGCCGTGGAAGTGGAAATTACCGAAAAACACCAGCCAGAAGTAGTCTAATTAGATTCTTCTCCTTCTCCCAATCCCTTCATATCTGCCGTCATCACGCATCACCACGGCTCTTGCACCGTCGTTCGCATCCCTCCTACAATAAGATTTTTGCGAGGCTGGCATGGGGAGCTGGATTGACGCGGTGATATTTGAGTTTACTCGCGTGACGTTCCAGCAGTGGCTCTATACCATCATCGGAGGCTTAGGGCTCGCGTGGCTCGCGGTGCTTGTGACGTGGTTCCGACGCAGAAAGTAATCAAGAATCGCTCATGAAGGCTCCTCAGTGAACAGACAGGGTCAGGCGTGACTATTGAGTTATGCAAGAGAAGGCTTAGCCAATGAGTCTGATGTTTCCTGTCGATGCGAAGCTCAAAGATGGTTCGCCGGTTCAATTGGTGTTGGCTGACAACCATCATATTGAGCCGCTGCGGCGGCTGTACCGGGTGATCGTTGACGAGGGGAATTCCTACCCGCATGACCGGTTTCCGGATCAGGATGACTTCATGGAGTACTGGTTTCACGGCAAGAGCACGGTGGTGGCTTATGTGCCGGACCGGGCTGGTGCGGCGGGCATGGTGGGGGCGTTTTATCTCAAATCGGAGCCTGAAAAGGGGTCGGGAATCTTTTCTTGATTCGAGGATGCTCAAAAAGTTCGTCCAGCAAGGCCGCAGGCGAATCGAAACCGGAGGCGTACCCTCAGGGGTACGTTGAGGATTTCGATGAACCGAGAACGAAGTTGGCGGGCTTTTTCAGCGTCCTGCGAGGAGTAACCTTATGCCAAGTGAAGCAGCCTTGGAAGCAACGCGTCGGGCTTGGCGCGAGTTGGGGTTTTTCTGCGGTCGAGATCCTGCTGCGAAAGAATGGCGCATTGTCGGGTCGGTGAAAGGGTTGAGGACATTCGCAGCCGAGATACGCAAGTACGCTTCCAATTTGGCGCACGATCGGCTGTCGGAATATACCCAGTTCGGACCTGCCATGAATCTTGAAGTAGGCACCTCGCATCAAACGGAAATCACTGAGCAGTGGATCGGCGGTCCATTGCTAGATCTTCTTCGTCTCGCAACGTTGATTGAGCAGAGCGCGCAAGCCAATGTGGTCGGGAAGCGTATTGCCTTGCGCGCGAATTTCTCACCCATGGCTCCTTATGAGCTCATCTTAGACATCCGCGATGAGGCCTTCGATCCTGCGTCCGCCGATCCAACTTGTTGCTGAACGTGGGGTGAGTATGGGGAGCGGCGCGCGGTACGACCGAACAGTGTTTCGTCGGTTGTAGTGTGGGTGACAGCTGCTGTGCTTGACAAGTGATACCTCAGAAGGTAACACTACGCCATGGGTAAGATTCGCCGGGGTGGCTATATCTTCGTCACCTGGAAGGGCGATCACTCTCCCAGGCATGTGCACGTATATCGTGATGGGGTGCTCATCGTGAAATGGGACTTGGATAACAGGAAGTCGATGGTGGGGAAAGCCGCGAGGCGGGTTCGCTTGTTACTCGAGCAACTGGAATCCGAGGGAGCGCTATGAAGATCCAGTCAGTTACCCACAACAATCGTAAGAGGGCGTTCCAGGTGAAGGCATCGAAGAAGTTATTCCAGCTTCCCTATTCGAAGGTCGATCCTCAACCCGGCGCTGCCGATCCAATCACCAGGGTCTTTGTCGATAAAGAGCTGGGAAGTGAAGGGTTCACCTATGTGCTGGAGTCGGGTAAGGAAGGAACGGTCCATGGTGAGCAGGTGTTGGAATACAACCAGGATCCGCACTACTTACGGGATACCCTGCTGTATAAGTTGACGATGGAGGCACAGAAGCGAGTCGAGACCAGCCCCCTGTCGAAGCGCGAAATAATCAGACGGCTTGGAACCTCGGCCACGCAGTTCTATCGTTTGCTCGATCAAACGAACTACCGCAAGTCGGTTGACCAACTCTTGTCCTTGCTGCATGTTCTGGATTGCGATGTCGACCTTCTGGTGCGAACGAAGACCGCGTCGGGAAAAGCTGCATGAGGAATGATTGTGAGTAAAGTAGCTAGCGCCCTGCAATCTCGTCCAGGACTTCTTGCATCTCCTGCTTGGGCAGCCCCTTCAGTATCGCCTTGGCTTTCTGCAAATCCGGCGTGATGCCGAGGCCTTTCCCGTAGATGCGCGCCAGCGTTTTCTTTGCCGGAATAAAACCATCGGCCGCAGTGGTGGCAAAATAGGTCAGGATACGCTTATCGAATTGAGCGAGGCGGGTATCGAGGCCGGTTTCATACAGGCGCGCCAGCTCGTCGTGCGCAGTCTCGCTCAGTGCATAGGCTTCGGCAAATAGAGCCGTGACTCCATTGGAGGCTTGGCTTTCTTTGAGCAGGGCGATGCCCAATGAATCGCTCGGGCCCGTCCTGGCTGTATCCGGGTAGTCAGCCCAGAGTTCGTCGCGATATTGTCTGAAAGCCTCGATAGTATCATGTCGACGGCGCTCAGCCTGGTCGGAAGATAGCGCTTGGCGGCGAAGCTGTGAAAGGGATTCCGCTGCGCGCTGTTGGCCGAACTCGTGGGCCTTGGTCAACCAGCGGATCGCCAGCGTCAGATTTTTTTCAACGCCCTGTCCATTGCGATAGGCGTTCCCCATGAAGTACTGCGCCTGCGGAATCCCGCCGATCGCCGCATTCTCCATAAGCTGCGCCGCTTCCTGATGCCGATTCGTCAGTTTCAAGGCCAGCGCAAGTCGGTAGCGAGCATCGAGAAAGTTTGGTTGCAGTTCCAATGCCCGGCGATAGGATTGGACTGCGGCGGTGAGATTGCCCAGCGAGTGCTGGACGTTGCCCAGGCTGTAATGCGCCTGGGTGAGTTCAGGATCGAGCATGATGGCTTCCATCAAGGGTAGGACTGCCTCTTGCCCATGTTGGTTGGCCATCAGTGTGACACCGAGTTGCAGATAGGCTCTGGAGTAGTTCGATTTGAGCTTGAGCGCCGTGCGGCATTCATCGAGCGCGGCATCGAGATCGCCGATGCGGTAGAGCCCTTGTGCTAGCTTCAGCCGGTCGTCTGCGCTGTCCGGTGACAGACGGACTGCGTTGCGCAATTCACCCAGCGCCATCACGGCGTCCTCCTGCTCGTGCGGCAAGAGTTCGGGGAGCTGGTGCGTATCTGTCGGCACTGGAGCAGGTGAGGCTTCGGAAGATGACGGCGGGGACTCATGTGGCAAGAGTTCGGGGGGAACCTGTTCATCCGTAGGCATTGGAGGAGGTGCGGTTTCGGAAGACGGCGGAGGGGACTCGACCATTGGGGGCGGCTGGTTTCCAGGCGCCTGCGCGAACGATGAATGGGCGAGGAACCCTGTGG
>JANOOS010000307.1:0-2427 GCA_031421455.1 Nitrospira sp. | reverse complement strand
GGATGGGGATTCGAAAAACTTTGAGCAGGCGGGCTGAGCGAGACAGGGGAGGGGTTCGAGGTTCGAAGTGCGAGGTTTTTCGAACTTCGAACACAGAACATCGAACTTCGTCGTATCCTGTTAGAGGACTCGATAGTACTGGACCGAGCTTGTTCCATTGCTCGGGTCGCGTTGGAGTACCACGACCGCATTTCTGGTCACTTCGTTTACCTTCACCGTCATGCGGGCCAGAAACAGGTTGCTCTGGACGTCGTACAGGTTTTGGGTACGGAGCACCTTTCCAATATCCTCAAAACTGCTCACTCGATCTAAGTCTTGAATGGTTTTGTATGGGCGAGATTGAATAATGTCCGCAGCCACGCTTTGCGTGATACCAGTATCGAGAGCCTGAATCACGAGAGGATCTGCCGTGTTCAGGTTCACCTTGCTTTGACCTTCGCGCGGATAGACGGTCACTAGTTTCGCAAGTTTTGCCATGATCTCGGGCGTCATTCCCTTAATCAAGCGCAACTCCAAGAGGGTCTGTAGAGGCGCGTTGGCTGCCCGGTAGGAGGGACGCAGCGTTTGATAGTAGAGACTCTCTGCGCCGGACGGTTCCGGCACATCGTTGTCATCCACCCAGTCGACAATGGCATCTACCAGATCGGGATTGATCTGGACAAGCTCGAAGAGCCGCTTGACCCTCCCGACCTTGGCTTTCTTGATAATGGGGTCTCCGGTCACCGCCAGATCGTTCAGGTTCAGCTTGCCCCGTTCATCTTCGATCTTGGCGTTCAGTAAGCCGTCGCCGATAGCATAATTCGTGATGGGAAAGGCCCACAAGTCGGTGAGGGCATCGAAGGGCTGGCCCGCTTGTTTGTCCTTCAAGAAGTCTTGTTGCAAGACGCCACGGGCTGCCTGCACTGATGCGCGCGCAAGCACGGTCGCTTTGAAGTTGTCGCGGAAGGCCGCGGCGTCGCGGTATTCCCGCCTTGCCTCGGCGTCGAACTCGAGAATCAGCGCAACCAGGAGGGTGAGGATCAGGAGAGTGAGGAGGAGGGCGATACCGCGTTCATCAGACCTTCGCATAGGTCACAATTTTCAGTGTCGCGTCGAGATTGACCGGATTATCGTATTTGGGTTTCATCTGCAGATGGTGGACCTGGACGTCATAGGGCGCCTTTTCGATGGCCAACAGCAGCGCGAGGAGCTGTGGAAGGGTTACGCCGTCCAGCCTCAGGTCGACCGAAGTCTCTTGATAGCCCTGGACAACAATTGGAGCCTGCGGCTGCATGCCGACGATGCGATCGCGAATCTGCGCAGTCGTCGTCGCTTCTTCCATGAAGGCTAACAGTGAAAACTGGGCCGGCGGGATTGGCATGCGTTGTTCGAGCTTGGCGATGCGCGCCTGCTTGACCACGTAATCCTGCGCGACAAGCGCAAGTTCCTGGCTGTCTTTCGCTTTCCGTTTTGCCTGTCGATCGAGCTTGTCGATCGACGTCATGAGCGGATCGACGACCAGCAGAAAGACAAGCGCGACTGCGACCAGGCCACCGCCTGCTGCCACAATGATGCGCTCGCGCTGTGAGAAGTGCTGCCACCGTTCTTTGAGTGCTTGCATCATGGCCGTTGCACCATATAGGTCAGGCGAAACACGACTTGGTTCGGCACAGCCCCAACACGGGTATCGCTGATAGAGACATCTTGAAAGGTTTCGTCCGAGACGAAAGCCTGCTTGATTTTATCGACCGCATCGAAGGTTGTGGTTTCACCTTCCAAATGGACGCTGGCCCCGTCGATGGTCAGATCCCGTACTTTAAACGGTACGCCAGGTGGCACATGTTTCACCAGTTCTGCAAGGCCAGCAAGAACGTTGTAGCCTCTACCGTCGACAATCGAGAGACCTTTTTCCAGCTGCGACACTCGATAGCGAGCCTGGTCCAACTCCTCGCCTGGGCTGGCGCCAGGACCGAAGGTTTGCGCGTATTGCGCCTGGAGCCCGCTCTTGAGGTTCTTGACCGTCGAATCCTTGAGCATCACGCGCACTGAGAGATCCATCAGCCCCAAAACAGCCAGGATGAGGCCACCCCATAGAGCCAGCCGGCGATCCTGTTTCGAGACATCCGTTGTGGCGGATGCGGCATCGGTTCCAGATTTGAAGTCGATAGCGAGCCCTGATCCCGCCAACCTTGACTTCCAGCGGGGGCGGACGATGTTCGGATGGATTGCCAATCCGAACGCAATAGAAAATGCGCGGGGACAGCTCGACCCAAATCCTTGCCGCGGGCCGACCGGGAGTAAGCCCAGTTGATGCGCCATATGTCCGCTCAATTCTCTAAGCTTAGAGCCGCCGCCCGATACCCAGCAATGAGTCAGCCGTTGATGGACCGCGCCTTCGTAGGCATGGAGGGAGACGCGTAGCTCTTTGAGGACCGGTTCGAGCCAGGC
>JANOOS010000306.1:0-2124 GCA_031421455.1 Nitrospira sp. | reverse complement strand
CGTGGAAATGAAAGCCTATCAGGTTCCCAAGACGATGAGTACCCCGCACGGCTACAAGTATTCCTTGGTCTACATATACGATGGGCATCGATTGGTGGGTTACGACAATCATGAACGGAAAGGCGATCACTGCCACCATCGGACCCTCACAATACCCTATGCATTCAGATCCGTTGATCGCCTCATCGACGACTTTCTCTTCGATGTGGCAGCAATCAAGAAGGAGATCGCTCGATGAAGGTCAAACGGCTCAAAGTCGGTGTACGCCCACTTGAGGAGGGGCTTCGGGAGTTTAGTGCCACCCTGAAGGCGTTGAAAGCTGGGCGGAAAGTTCCAAAGCGAACCGGCGTCTTCTTCGTCAGTGTCGAAGCCATGCGACAGGTGCTCACCGAACCGCGCTTGACCCTCCTGCACACGATTCGCACGCGCCACCCTCGATCGATAGCGGAACTGTCCAAACTGGTTCGCAGAGATTTCAAGAATGTGCGCGCCGATGTAAAAATTCTGGGTGATCTTGGGTTGGTTGAATCAAAAGGCGGGCCTCGTCTACGGGATGCCGTGTCCTTAACCGTTCCCTATCAGCGCATCCAATTCGAGATTGCCGTTTGAGGTCTACGACAAGCGAGTCTTTCAGCTTCATCTGCCTGCATGGCCGACAACAGCGGGCTGGACCGAACCTACACCGTCTTCGGCGAGGTCTTTCTGGGCATGGACATCGTAGACAAGATCGTCGCCTCCCCGCGCGACGAATTCGACAATCCCTTGAAGCCGATCACGATCACGTTGACGGTCAAAGAGTAAACGTGGGGTCACACCCGCGCTGATCCCCTGCTCCCGGAGCGCGCGCCCTCAGAAGGGCCTCGCTCGACGGCCGCAATAGGATCAGCGCGGGTGCGACTCCACTGGGGAAGGGTACGAGCAAGGTTGGACGGAACATTCAATATGGTGCTCGTTCGACGCGCGCAATAGAGGATCAACCAGGCTGCCCCTGAAAAGAAAGTAAGAAATTGAGACACGCGCAATGGGAGACCATCTAGCCCGCCCTCAAGGGGATAAATAATGAAGCTCCCCGCAGCAGCCTACTCCGCCGAAGCAGCCGCTTCGGCTGCGAAGGCCGGAAGCTACGGGGTATTCGGCGAAGGGGAATAAAGCGGTGGCCGCGTGATGCACGCAGTGAAGACTATTTGAAAGGATTCGCAACTCGCAGTCCTCCAAAGACAGCACCGTCCTGCCATCAAGGAACACGCGCTCCTTCATCGTTGGTAAAGGTCTTCGCACGCTTGGACAGCCGCAACAAGTCGTTGATCGCTTTCTCCTTTTGGGCTTTTGTCCCGGCATAATCAGCCAGATAGTCCCGCACGACCGCGTTCACGGATGTCCCCTCTTCGAGCGCCCGCATGCGGGCGCGTCTTGCCATACTCAAACGAAAACGGCGGCCCCATTGCTGGAACCGCCGTCGGTGATGATGCGATGTGAGATTAGGTTACGCAGCGTGCTTCCGCCGCCAAGCCGCCAGTCCGACGAGAGCTAGACCAAGCAACAGCAGAGTGGAGGGTTCGGGCACAGCAGTGCCGTAGTAGGTATCCACTGCACCGCCGATGGCGAAACGGGCGTTATTGCTCTGAGTATTAATGGCTACATTCAAGTCATTCAGAAAAGCGGAATTATCAAGGGTAATGGGGCGATATAGATTGCTATCTCCCGGAATGTAGTCGCGGGAACCATAGCCAGTGCCGCTGTCGCTGCCGAGGTCGTCGAACGTCGAGACCGCGAAGGATCCATCGATCAGTACGTGAATAGGCGTCATCACGTCGAACAGCCTGTAGGTTTCGCTGCTCGTGACAGTGAAGCTATATATATTTAGACTGGCCGAAATGATTGGGTTGTCCGGTATCGGCATCGGTATGTCGAAGACAAAAAAGTTTCGGTAGGCCTCACTATTATCTAATATACCCGGATCATTTGGCTGCGCGACAATGTAATTTCCATTTGCAGTGTCATGATTGGCTCCACTGTACCAGCCGTTATCTCTCAACAGTAGCGTACCCGAACTATTATCCTGGTAAGTCAGTATGAGGCTGTTTCCCTGAGCAGTGGGATTACTAAATCCAAAGATGTACGCCT
>JANOOS010000305.1:0-4516 GCA_031421455.1 Nitrospira sp. | reverse complement strand
CGTGATGTGGTGGATGAAGTACTGCACCCAGGCGTAGTTGGCGTTGCCGGCGGGTGGCACGCCGGAAACCCAATGTTTAGTGAATTCATGCGCGAAGTATTTGGCGTGGTAGGGGGTGATCATTTGGTGCCGCAGAATACCCCTTTCCCTTAGAGAAAGCACCCCAACTTGGGAGGGAGTTGCCCTGGAAATGGCTCCATTCCTCCCTGGCACTCGCGTTCAATCCTGCTGGGATTAGCATGGAAAGAAGGCGTTTGGGTGGATCACCGGGGGCGTTGCTTGACTTGATACTCCGCCACCAGGTGGGGTCTTGCAAAACGACATGCTCATCGGTGGACTATCCCACCATGGCCCGTCCGCTGCGAATTGAATTTTTCCACGCGATCTACCACATCACCAGTCGCGGCAATGCGCGCCAACGCATCGTTAAGACAGATGCGGATCTGTCTTGCCTGACTGAGGGTGATTAATCAGGATGTTGAGCTGATTCGCTTGAGCGAGGTTTGGTAGACGCTCATGTCCTCACGTTTCCCGATCGCCACCACTTCCACAATCACGTGCTGTTCAATGATGCGGTAGACGATTCTGACCCCCTTCTTTGCCGCATAGAGCTTGTAATAGCCCGTGAGGTCGAGACCTGCCCTATTTCCCAAGTGCTCGCCGAGAAGGGGAGATGTTTCGAGCTTTTTCAGCTGCGTGGCGACCGGTTTTTAGGGAACCATCAAGGTGTCGAAAGTCATCGGCTGCCTCTGTCGTAAGGGTGACTTTATACGGCAAGGCCTTGTTCCTTCAGCAAGGCGTCGAGGCTTATGGCGTTGGGACGTTTCTTGCCCTTCCGCTTCCGTACGAGACGATAAATCTCAAGATGTTCCAAAATGGCAAGGGCCTCCGCCATCGTTTCGTAGTCTTCAATGGGGAGGAGAATCGCCTCCAAGTGGTTGTTTTTGACGACCACCACGCGGCGGCGTTTACCGCTCAGATCAGCCAATACCTGTCCGAAGGAACGCGCCACTCTGGAAGCGCTGAGTATTTCATCTTTCTTGTAGGCGACGGCCATTGCGTACCTCATTGTGATAAATCATACGTACAATATAGCGCATACTGTAGCGCATAATTTACATTGCTTCAAGTGCCCAGCCAATATACTAATCTGAAGCCATAGGTGGTCAGGTCTGTAATCCTACAATGGACGGGCGGGGAAGTTCTGGGTTCTGAGTTCTGAGTTCTGGGTTCTGAGTTTGTGACAGATAGGTGAAGCGGAATTGGGAATGATGAATGGGGAATGTGGAATTGTCGGAGTTGGAAGAGGGAGCAGGGTGAGGGGGAAGGGAAGTTCTGAGTTCTGGGTTCTGGGTTCTGAGTTAGTGGCGGACAGGGGTAAGGGATGAAGCGGAATTAGGAATGAGGAATGGGGAATTGGCGGAGTTGGAAGAGGTGAGAAGAGTTGCCTGATGTTGCAGCACGATACCGGCTGAGACTATCGCCCTACCGATCGCCGTACCTTTGCGTTCCAAGTCCAGCCGGATGCGTGCCGCATGGTCGGCGGCGGATTGACTGAATGGTATTGGCGGGAATTAGGTTCGGCTGGTTTCGAGGCGATCCATGCGGACTTTTAGGACAGAGAGGTCCGTTTCGAGTGTATGGATGCGCTGGTCGAGCTGGGAAAATGAGAGCCGCAGAAGAGCCCGCATTTCTTTGAACTCGTCACGAATTTCCACGCGGTGTTCTTGCAACTCATGCCGAATGGTGGCGTGACCTTCTGCAATCTGGCGGATGTCGCTTTTGAGTCCTTCGGCCACCACGCCAAAATGACGTTTGATCTCTTCCATCTGCTCGGCGTTCATAGGTCGCTTGTATAGACCGATCGGCTGAAAAATGCAACGGCGATTTCCGCCGGCGAGACAAGTAAGGGGTGAGGCGCGAGGGATACAGGGATACAGGGGTAAGGGGGGACGGGCAGGGAAGTTCTAAGTTCTGGGTTCTGAGTTAGTGGCGGACAGGGATGGTCAGGGTTTGAAGTTCCGAAAACCTCGAACTTCGGACCTCGAACCCTCGCGTCCCACTCGTCTCGCTTCTCGCGTATCTAGGCCCGGGCATGCGCGGCAGCGTCATCTCGGTTTCGTCAACGATTAGACCTGCCTCTTTAGCCACCGGTCGCTGTCTTTCTTATGGAAGATGCCGAGGATCACGACGCGCGGGGGCGCAATCCGATAATAGATTCGATAATCGCCGACCCTCAGGCGATAGAGTGGTGGTGAGAATCCGGTGAGGCGCTTGATCCTTGTCTTAATCTCACGAATGGGGTCAGTGCTGAGGCGGGCGCGAATTTCTTCGAGGATCAGGCGGGCGATGGCGTGAGGGAGTTTGGAAATCTCTCGTTCTGCATGAGTAGAGATTTCGATGGCGAAGCGAGGTGATTCCAGACTCATTTCGGGATTTGCTTCAGAACCTGCTCAAGAGGGAGCCCCCCGTGAGCGATGTAACCCTTCCAGCGCTTCTCGATTAACTTGCGAAACTTGGGGTCATGCTCGAGGAGATACTCATCGAGATCGTCCTCTCCAAGATGGTGAAGGACTGCCGTGGGCCGTCCGTTCTTGGTAATGATGACATCCTCCTGCTCAGCTTTCTTGAGATATTCCGACAGATTGTTCTTGACGTCCTTGACGCTCGCCAATTTCATGGCAACCCCTCCTGTAATTGGTAGCCACAAGTATAGCTACCTCTTGTGAGGAGGGCAACGTTCTACTGCTGGAGAAATGCCCCAAAAGGTATTCAGGCTGGAGACCATAGGCTGAAGGGGTTCAGGGGCGAAGGCTGAAGGTCGGAGTTCGATGTTCTGAACACGTCAGCCTTTAGCCACGGGCCTAGTGGACTGGCTCTGCCGTCTTCGGCAGTGCCTGTCCCGCTCCCCGCGGCTACATCACGGGGGTAACGGACGAACGGTCGATTTCGACCAGCGTGTGGGTTTGGAGGACTGTTTCAATGGTTGAGAGGTGCCGTTCCAACAAGACACATACGTCTTGAGAAGAGATGTTGCCCGTCTTGATCAAGAGCAACTTCCAGGGGCATCCGTGCAGCACATGCGAGTAAAAGAAATCCGAGTCCTTGGAAACAACGACCCGATGTTCAAGCACCGAGACCTGATTGATGATGGGTCCTTCGTCTTGTTCCCGGTCGGGAGATCCAGCGTGTGCGTCGCATCATGTCCATGCTGATCGAGAATAGCGCAGAGCCGACGCGGGAGATGCGCATCGACGAGAAATCTCACGTCAATGCCACATGCACGCTCTTGGCCGCCAGCATTTTCCGAGAAAACTCAAGACACGCCAGAATATCATTCCGTTCCAGATCGGGAAATTCGGCCAACACATGCTCCACAGAATCGCCCCCGGCCAGATATTCGAGGATGCTTTCGACCGGATACCGCAGACCACGAATACAGGGCTTCCCATGGCAAATTTCAGGATCAACCGTGATGCGCGTGAGTAAACTGTCATTCGGCATGGAGCTATTGTACCGATCCTCGTGGAAGATGCCAAGATGATTTGATGAGCCCGCTCCCCCCCATGATTCATGCAGCTTCTGCGGCAAGCGCTGATCCGCTGCGCTAGCGCGTGAAGCGCAGGACGGCCGCGGTCGGAAGGCTGAAGGCCGAAGGGGTGAAGGCTGCGAGTTCAGGCTGACGTGTTCGGCACTCCGGCCTTCAGCCTGTGCCCCTTCTGCCTATTTACCTGGAACAAGAATAGGGGACAAGGCTACGGTTCTGGCGATCATGTGGAAGATTGCCGCGCCCCCGTTCCCGCGATTGAGCAGCCTTCAGCCTGAACCCCTTCAGCCTGTCTGCCTGTCCTCGTGGAATCCGAGGCATAGGAGCGCACGGTACGCCAAACTCGATCCAGGATGCAATGAAAAGTAGCCTGTCCCCTTTTCTTGCCTCCTTAACCCTTTGATGTCTTTAACCTTTCTCGGACGTAGTTCGCTCGTGAAATAACATGCTCGGCCATCTGTAAAAATAATTGACAGTGGAATAGATGTCTAAGTGATTGAGTTGATTGATTAGACTATTCAATCAAGAGTGACGTGACAGGCAATGGTGTAAAGTTTTTTGATAGATTGCTGAGCAATGACTAATTTGCATGATAGCTAATGCACTATGTTTCAACATGTTATAGAAGTTCGCCGTGCTGGCACATGATGTGCTGTATAGCAGGGCATCAGGCGAAGAGAATGGCTCCGAAGGGGGCAAGAAATTGGAAGACAAGATGAAGACCGCAGCAAGAGCAGAAGCCAACAAGTCTATGGTTCACTCGACGATTCACCGGAGGTATACAATGAAACGCTTTATTATCGCAGTTATGTTCGCTGCCATGGCGGTTTTTTCCACCGATGCCCGTGCGGACAATGTTAACATCAGCTTCGCTGGGTCAGGCAACACGTTTTTCATCAATGGGCTTCACACCCAAAATGTACCCTTCGTGGATGTATATACATTCACTGGCCTCACTTTTCCTCTGAC
>JANOOS010000304.1:0-2037 GCA_031421455.1 Nitrospira sp. | reverse complement strand
TCCTCAGCTGAAGCGCACCATCTGCTCGGTATGATCTATTTCAAAGAGAGGAAGCCGGCTCAGGCTGTCGAGGCCTTCAACCAGGCGCTTAAGTTGAAGCCTGCTTATCCTGACGCGTTGAACGATTTGGCGAAAATCTATCGGATCCAAGGAAAATTGGCCGAAGCGGAGCAGGCTCTCAAGCGGGCCATCGAGGCCGATCCGCACCATGCCGATTCGTATCTCCATTTAGCCAAGCTGTATGAGCGACGTCGTGATGTTGCCTTGGCCACCCAAACCTATCAAGCGTTGTTGGCCACTCATCCGGGTCACCGTGATGCCCTGTATAGTCTCGCATTGCTCTATGAGGCGCAGGGAGACGGTCATAGGGCACAAGAGACGGTAGGCCAGCTGCTGAAGGTCGATCCCAAATATGCCGACGCCTGGTATCTCGCCGGGCGGATGGCGGAGAAGAACAATGTGCCGGCTGAAGCCGCCCATTCATATAGCCAGGCTATCGCGGCGAAGCCCTCGTTCGTGGACGCGCATTATAACCTTGCCTTTATTCATCGGAGCCAAGGCCGGTCGGTGGAGGCGGAGCGGGAATTCCTCGAGGTCTTGCGGTACCGGCCCGAGTATGCCGAAGCGCATATGAACCTGGGTGTGATCTACACTGGATTGAATAGACTTGACGAGGCGGAGCAGTCCTACGAGCGAGCCGTCGCGCTGAAACCAAACTATGCTGAAGCGCACTACAACCTGGGTGTTTTCTATGAGTTACATCGGAAAGATTTGCCGAAAGCGCTCGCCCAATACCACGCGTACCTGGATCTCGGTGGACGCGACGATCGTGTGAAACGGATCGTTGGAACGTCGGGGCAGTAGACAAGCAAGACAAGCGCGATCCGAAGTTCGAAGTTCAGGGTTCGAAGTTCCGAAAACCTCGAACATCGGACCTCAAACCATCGTCCGTCTCGCCTTTTGCGCAAGTCCCGCCCCTCTCGCCTTTCGTGCACGTGCAGCACAACAGGAGAGTATGTCGCAGGATGCTCAAAAAGGCCGTTCAGCAAGGCCGCAGCGAGTGAAGGTCCGAGGCGTACCCTCTGGAGTACGTTGAGGGTCTGAACGATGCGAGAACGACGCTGGCGGGCTTTTTCAGCATCCTGCTGTTACCAATAATATGGCCACGGCCGCCAAGAGGGGCTCCAATAAGGCCCCCAAGAGGGCCCCGGTCCCATATAGGGGCGGATGCGAGGGGCCATGTCTTCCGAAGCGGCCCACACTTGCACATGTTTGATGTCGATGACGGGGTAAGTATAGTCGACTTCATCTAATGGCAGGGTGACGGAATCGGAGACCTCGCCCCTCACAGTGACTCTGGTCCCCGGCGGAAGGGTCGCAGGATCGAGGAACTCTCGGTAGATGGCGATGAAGCGGCCTTGTGATTGGGTCAAGTCATATCCTGGGCGTGCGGAACGGTCGAGTGGCAACTGTAAGATTTCGATCCTCGTGCCATCTTTTTGCCGTCGGGCTGTCAACACTTTGCCGCCGAAGACTACCGATTGACCTCGAAAGGAGTCCGGTGTTGCCTTGACTTGGAGGAAGGTGAGCCCCTGTCTGTCTTCCGCCTCTTGCGTCGAGGCGCAGCCTGCAAGAGTCACGAGCAAGGCTACGGCAGAGAGCAGCGTGCGAGCTAAGAGCTTGTCCGACATGGCCACAGTATAACAGAGAGTAAGTTTGGGACACATTCGATATAATGTGCGATCAGCGTAGAACTAAGAAAGGAGTCGATATGGTGAACAGACAGTGTATGCAATGGGCCTTGGCAGTCTGTGCGGTTGTATGGATGGTTGCTCTCCTCTGGGTCTCACCGGCCACCGCCGTGCCGCTTGCTTTGAATGGCAAGTTCGAAATTTTGACGGGTGAAATATCGACACATACGCCCGGCAAAGTGAAGTTGATCGAGTTCGCCGACTTCTATTGCCCTCATTGTCACCTCTTCGATGAGACAGCGGTGCCGATGCTCGTGAAAGAGTTCGGCAACAAGTTGGAGATCAC
>JANOOS010000303.1:0-5818 GCA_031421455.1 Nitrospira sp. | reverse complement strand
GTCGCTCGAGCTGCGCCATCGGGGAATCAATGTCATTGCCTGTCCGACTTGCGGCCGCGTGGAGATCGACGTGGTGAAGCTGGCCAACGAATTGGAAAAGAAGTTGGGGCATATCAAGACTCCGCTCAATGTGTCGGTCCTTGGCTGTGTCGTGAACGGGATCGGCGAAGGGAAGGAAGCGGATATCGGGATCGCCGGCGGCGAGGGCAAGGGCATTCTATTCAAGAAGGGCAAGCTCGTCCGCAAGGTGCCGATCGAAGAGTTGATGGATACCTTGATTTACGAGGTCGAGCTGATGGCTAAGGAAAAAGACGCCGAAGGAAATGGAGAGGTCGTAGCTCCTTCGAACGAAGGATGGGAGTCGATGACCCCACAGTCGGACGAGTCTTCGACACTTGGAAAAGAAATCCCCGTGCTGCCCAACCGATAACTACGCATCCCCCCCCACTCGTGTGCTCCTCATCCCTTCAAAGTCTACGTTGAGATATCGGAACTCGCCCCGCTATAATGCCCGCACGGCGCCGTACCCAAGTGGTTAAGGGAGCAGTCTGCAAAACTGCGATGCAGCGGTTCGACCCCGCTCGGCGCCTCCAAACTTCGCCTCAGGGCGAAGTTTGCCCCGAGCAGTGTCGAGGGGCTCATCGTGGACTATCCATCGATTCGCGCTTCATCGTTTGATCGTAATGAGTGCGAGTGGATAGACACCTCCAGTGATCTTCCCTTCTATCTTCATTTTTGCATATTGCCGTTGATCGGCACTCCCCTGCCGGCCATCGGGCTCCCTGCCTCTCGGAGCGACCCTTCCGGGCACGTCCAGGCGGAAGGCCTTCTGGAATTCCTTCAGGCGCGATTCGTCAATCGCGCGACTTCAGTCAGTTCCAGCTTTCCTTCCTGGCCGCGCCTCGGTGGGGCCCCGCTCCTTCGGCAAGGTCGCCATGGCCAGCAGGGGAGTGCAAAGTCAAGCAACGACCCCATCGGTTTCCCCCCCCCATGCTCACCGTCAATCAACTCTCGACCATCACCAAGGAACTCATCCTGAATCTGCCCCCGAACAACACCTCTCAAGAGGCGATGGCCGCGCGGGAGGTGAGGGCCCTCGAATTAGCCGAGATGCGGGAGCAACGCATCGTGCCAGACCTGATTTACGACTTTTTCAGCGACGACGATGACCCGCTGCCCGTTGCCACTGCGCCCGCCGCCGCTAAAAAACCGATCCGCCTCGCGGTGGAGAGTTTGACTATCCCAAAAATTCAGGCCGTCCTAACCGCCGATGAACGGCTGTGGCTCTGTCGGATGATCGAGGTGCACGGGGAAGAAGCCATTTTGCGGCTCTGGCCTAGTTATGAAGTGCAGATCAATTTCGCGCGCAGCCTCTAACGCCTCGCCCTCGATACACGACATCACTGTTGCGAATCCACCATCCCATGCCTAGAATGAGCCTCCCCGGCAAGGCTCTTAGGCATTCCACCTTTCGCCTATACTAACGCCAGGCCTGAACGATGAACTTATCAATGGACCGCAAAGCTCTAAAGTTACCTTTCACTCTCAACGGCCCTAAGAATTGGGTTTGTCCGACATGCCAAAGCGGAATGCTCGGCATCAAAATAGACAGTTTCAACAAGAATGAGATACGCAAGTCTAGGAATCATTCCTATGAGGCGTGGGATCCGGAGTGGATTCAATTCACTTTCTCCTGTCTATTGGATTGTACGAATGCTCACTGCAAAGAAACAGTTTCCTGCACAGGTGTGGGTTCTGTTGAAGAGAATTACTTTACAGATGAGGATGGTAATCCTCGCAGTCGGTATGAGGAGTACTACACACCAAAGTATTTTGAACCACACCTTCGGCTTATTGAAGTCCCTAAAGTATGTCCGGAGTCCGTCTCCACGCTGCTGGACGAATCTTTCAAACTGTTCTTTTGTTCACCGAGCGCCGCATCGAACAACGTTCGCATGGCGCTAGAGGAACTTCTCACCGCGCTAAAGGTACGACTTAGTAAAGAAACAGAGACGGTTCATCAGCTTGCACGAGCGGATAACCTTACTGCCAATACCTTATGCCCCGCTGAAGGAACTTATTCTTGCAATCAAATGGCTAGGTAACGCTGGAAGCCACGCCAACGGGAAGATCACCATCGACCATGTGATGGACTCGTATGACATGTTTGAACATGTCCTAGGCCAAATCTATGTGCCCAAGACGAAGAAACTGCAGGCTTTAGCCAGGAAGGTCAACAAACAAAAATGTCCGGTGAACAAGAAATCGAAGGGCTTCTTTGGATAGGTAACACGAAAGGCTTTAGGGAGAGAATCGAACGACCAACGCCCCACACGCGACAGCATGTCCCTCGAAGAAGGCACCGTTTCCAATAGTTGGGAGATCCTGACTGCGCTGAAGGTGCCGGTGGCGGAGTTGTTGGAGGAGTGAGGTAGTAAAAGACGCGAGAATTGCGCAGCAATTTACAGTCTGTCTGGTCGTAATATGCCGCAGCATACTCAATAGTTGGGCGGTCTGGAGACACGATCTGCGATGAAACGGTTCATTCTATGCGTGGACGACGAGCCCAGAATCGGACACCTTCTGAGCCACATTCTGAGCATGTTGGGCGAAGTTGTTGTCGAGCATGTGATCAGCAATGCAGACGCACTCTCTGCCATCTCGGTACGCCGTCCTGACCTCATCGTCTCTGATATTGTACACCCTGGTCCAAGCGGTATAGAACTCTTCACCGGTCTCCGAGCAGACCCGAAAACGGCTTCGATCCCTTTCATCTTCGTCTCTGGCCAAATCGCTCGTGATCCCGCCCTCGAATTGCGGCTGTTCCGAGAGGGTGCAGACGGAGTTCTGGGAAAAGCATTCGCCATTGAAGAACTGATCATCTGCGTCAATCGTGCGCTGAGAGAGCCTTCCTCACCAGAGATCGTCATGCTCTTGCTAGGTCTTGAGTCTCGTGATCTTGATTACAAAGAAGACCTCGATCTTGAGTCCAAGACTGGGCGAGCCTCGATTGCCAAGGATTTCATCAGCATGGCCAATATCGGCGGTGGCACTATCATTGTTGGCGTTCGTGAGTCCAAGCCAGGAGTTTTTAAACCTGTCGGGGTTTCGGATGACCGTCTGGCCCTATTTGAGACAACCCGTCTCAACGACCTCGTCCGGCCTTAAATAGGTTCCGCAGTCGCCGTTTCATCGCACGTCATTTCATATCAGTCTCACCACTATATCTTCATCCGAATTCCAAGCTCAGGAGATACACTCGCCATGCCCGTCAGCAGTCACGAGGGGGCCAGCCTATTTACTGGTCGCATCTATGGCCGCACTAACGCTGCTCGGACAGAGGAGGTGCGCGATTCGCTCGAAGTGCTTCAGATGCTAGACCGCATAGTCGCCGAGCGAGTACGCCGCTTCCTTGTTGAGCGCGCCGGACCCTCCGAAACAAGGGAATGGAGCTGACAGGATTTGTAATCGGCAACAGTCTTGACTGTCAAACGTGCTGGAATGGCTAGAAGCAGAAGCGCGAGAGGCGAAGAAAGGCTTATGGGCTGATCCGCAGCCGGTGCCGCCGTGGGAGTGGCGGAAACGATAAGGAAAGAACCAAAGGCTATGAAACTTTCAATCGTTGATATCTTCACCGCCTTAAAGCGCACAAAACAATGCGCTCAAGCGTGGGCTCAATCGCAGCCTGAGCACGGCGAAGCGTTGGACAAGTTTATTAAGGATCTCGGTCAGATCGGATTGGAATTACAAAAGCGCGTCTTGGTAAAGGTGAGATCCCGAAGTGCAAAGCACGGGAGCACGGTGGAAGGGAATATGTTTGAAATAGTTAATTGCTTAATGCCTGTAATAACATTCGCCCAGATCATCTCTGAACAGCAGCCGAAATATACGGTTCCCTTGAAACGGTTTCAGGAGGAAGTGCAGCGGGTTCGGCAAGAGCTGATTAAGAAAGTAAGTCCTGGTGCGTTCTCGGATGAGAACTAACAAAGCCCAGACGCGCCCAGCCGGGAGAAGAAAATGGGACAGGCTGCTTTTTCGGCGACGTGCTCGGGTGTCCACGGTCATCGCTTGCCAGTCTGTTGCCGATTCACGCAAGGGCGGAAGTTGGTTTTCTCCGTGGCGAGCACGTTGAGGCACGCAGCCTAGTCGCTGTCTTTGCTGAAACCATCACATCGCCGTTCTCGCGATTGAGTGTATGGCAGCCAGATCATCAAGAATCAGGCTCATCTTTCTGGTGATGAGCAAGCGATCGATCATGGGCGTGAGGGCTCCGCTGCCAATGCTGCCAGTCGCCGAACGACAGACTGTCGTTCCAACTCCAAGTAGGGCCGAAAGTCTTGGTACACTTTGAACGCGTAGAGAAGCAGGCGGGCCAGGTCTTGGGGCGTGCCGAAGAGCATGCGGCAGGACTCAACGATTTTCTTTAGAAAGAGGGGGTCCGCCCGGTTGAGGATCGCCAGGTCTACCTCGCGTCCAGGGAACTGCGTCTGCAATGCCGCTTGAATCTCCAGGACGGTGTGCAACGACACGTCGGGACTGTCGAGCTTGACTGCTAAGTCAAGATCGCTGCGGGCATGGGTCGTTCCTGTGACCGTCGACCCGAATTGGAGGATCATTCGAATCTTGAAACGCTTGGCGAGATCGTCCAGCCCCGGCACTGCCTCTGTGACACATTCCTCGCTCATCCGCTCCCTCTATAGATTTCCATAGGCGATGTAGCCTAGCCTATCGCGGGTTCTGTTGTAAATGTGCAGCGGGCTACCTCAAACTGACCCCGCCTTTATGATTCATGAGTAATGTAGGCTAGTGTCTGATACGATTTGTTCGGTCTTTACGCCGCATACCAGCTTCTTCATATCACTGATTCCAAAGCCGGCATTTTTCTGATCCCCATGGCGAGGGTATCTTCAAGCAGTTTCTATCCCAGCCAAGTTCGGCAGCACGTACGTCAGCGCTACCAATATTAGTAGCCCTGTGTTAGTGTTTCAGGATGGATGCGTCCAAGTCTGGTTCCGCGTACAAGGTTGTCTTTTATCGCACACCCCAGGGGGCTGAGCCGGTCAGGGAATGGCTACAGTCTTTGAATAGAAGTGAGCGGCTCCAACTTGGGCAGGCTATTCAAGTGTTGCAAATGAATGGTCCTGCGCTGCCCATGCCGTATGCGTGCCCGCTGGGTGGGGGGCTCTTTGAGCTACGGGAGAGAGTGGGCAAGGTTCGTTATCGGATCTTCTATGCGTTCGATGATGGCAGAGTAGTGGTACTCCTTCATGCGGCGATGAAGGACCAGCGAGTACTGGAAGACGATCTCGCATTGGCTCGGCGAAGGTTAAAGGACTATGGAGAGAGGAGGTAGCAATATGAAAGCCAGGAAAGTATCCAAAGCTGCTGGAAGATCATTCGATGGTTGGTTGAATGAACAAGACGATGCGTTCAAGGCAGAGGTAATTGCCGGGGCGATGAAACGTCAATTTGTGATGAAGCTTCGGGCCATGATGAAGGCGCAAGGCATCGGCGTAAACACGCTGCAGAAGATGTTGGGCACAGGACCTTCTCAGGTGCAACGACTGTTAGATCCTGAGGATATCGGCATTTCGTTGAAGTCAATTGCTAAGTTGCTTGCTGTTCTTGGTATGGCAGGACAAATTTCCGTTGAGCCAAAACTGTCGAAGAAGCAGGTGGCGTGAGTGTGATTGCTCCAGGGGCTCATCAATTCTCAGAGCCGCAGCTCCGGGCTCTCGAACTGCGGCTCAAGCAGCTCGATGTCGAAAGGGCTGAGATCCTTCAGGCTATCAAGGATCTCAAGAGAGCGGCTGATCGG
>JANOOS010000302.1:0-2168 GCA_031421455.1 Nitrospira sp. | reverse complement strand
GGGGGCCTTCTAGCCAGGCTTGTTCATTCGGTCTATCTGGTCTGTCTGGTCTATTCGGTCTGTCTCGTGTGTTTGGTCGAACGAGACTAACCAGATGAACCAGATAGACCAGATCAACCGAACAGACCAGATAGACGGAGTTAATCCCATATGCCCACGATTACTATTTTCAAACAGGATCTCGAGGGATTGCTCGCCGGGCCAGGAGAGGCTCCCCAACCGATCACCATCGAGCAGCTTGAAGAGTCGTTGATGCTCGTAAAGGGTGAACTGAAGGGACAGAGCCCCGACACAGGAGAGTTGCGCATTGAGTTGCAAGACAGTAATCGCCCCGACCTTTGGTGTTGCGAAGGGATTGCACGGCAGATTCGGGTGAAGCGGCAGGGAGCTCTGGCGAGGTACGACTTTCTCACGACCACATCAAAATCGTCAAAGCAACTGAACGTGGCTCCCGGCCTGGAAAAGATCAGGCCCTACGTGGCGGCCTGCGCTGCGACCGGCTACCGTGTGACCCAGGAGGGCCTTGCACAGCTGATCCAGACGCAAGAGAAACTCGCCGAGATGTTCGGACGTAAACGTAAGACTGTCTCGATCGGGGTCTATCGGCTCGCGGCGATCGAGTTTCCTGTCACCTATGATTTGGTAAAGCCCGACGCGGTCACATTCACGCCCCTGGGCATGGATACGGTCATGACGCTCGGAGAGATGCTGCTCGTCCATCCTAAGGGGCTGGAGTTCGGCGGGATTCTCGCAGGACAGGATCGTCTACCCGTTCTCCGCGATGCAAAGAGTCAGGCACTCTCATTCCCGCCGATCATCAATAGCCGGGAAGCCGGAGAAGTGCGGGTGGGAGATGATGCCTTATTCGTCGAGGTGACCGGCACGGATCTCACCATGGTCGTCCTGACCCTCAATATCTTCGCGGCAAATCTGGCCGATCGTGGCGCGGTTATTGAGCCGATCGAAATACGATATCCCTACAAGACAGTTCTCGGCATGGCGATTATGACTCCGCAAGATCTTGGAAAGTCACGGAAACTTCCCGTCAGCACGATCGAACAGGCGCTGGGGCAAGCGCTCGGCGCCCAGGAAGTCGTGAAGGCCCTCACGGACTACGGCTATGAAGCGACGGCGAAAGGTAAATATGTGACGGTAACGCCTCCGTTCTATCGGCAAGATCTCATGCACGCAATGGACGTGGTCGAAGATGTTGCGATCAGCCGTGGATACGGAGACTTTTTGCCGGTGATGCCCTCGCAATTTACGGTTGGGGGATTGTCGCGCGTCGAAGAGGTCTCCGACCGTGCAAGAGCCCTCATGGTCGGCATGGGTTTCCAGGAAATCATTTCCAATATTCTCGGTTCGCCCAAGGATCTCCGCGATGCGATGCGCCTGGAAGGGACTGAATGGGGACAACTGGTCGAGGTGGACAATGTGATGTCTCAGAACTTCTCCGCACTTCGCCAATGGATGCTTCCGTCGTTACTTCGCGTGGAGGCTGCATCGAACCGGGCATTTTATCCCCATCGGCTATTCGAGGCGGGCGAAGTGGCACGTCCCGATTCCACGCAGCCTCTCGGCTCGCATACTGTCACAGTGCTCGGCGGGATGATCGCCCATGCCGATGCGCACTTCTCCGAAGCCCACTCCTATCTGGACACGCTGTTTTATTATGTGAACCAAGCCTACAGCCTAGAACCGATCCAGCATCCTTCATTTCTTGCCGGACGAGTGGGGAGTATTGTCTCTGAAGGGAAACAAGTCGGGGTGATCGGAGAGCTGCACCCGGAAGTTCTCGAACGATGGCAGATCGCAGTTCCGGCAGTGGCGTTCGAAATCGATCTGACCGAACTGGCAGGACGGTCTTGAGGCTTACGCGCGATGTCGCGCGAGTCTTGCGGAAAAGCGAGGCTAATGAAACGGGCGACGGTTCGAGGTCCGAAGTTCGAGGTTTCCCGAGCTTCGAACCAGGAACTTCGAACTTCGTGTCCCGCACGCCTTGCTTGTCGCGCTTCGCGCCTACGCCGCGGCTGGGACGAGATGCTGCTTGGCGAGACCGACCAGCTGCTCAAATCCCGTGGCATCCTTGATGGCCATATCGGATAAGACCTTCCGGTCTAAGAGAATATTGGCTCTCTTCAGGGCGTTGATAAACTTGCCATAGGTCA
>JANOOS010000301.1:0-2460 GCA_031421455.1 Nitrospira sp. | reverse complement strand
GGCCTTGGCGCACATCGTGGCGCATGGACCCTGTCTCACCGCCGTCATCGCAACCACGAGCTATGAGTCCGCCCAGCGCTTCACCCGCGAAGTGGATGCCAGCGCGGTGTTCGTCAATGCGTCGTCCCGGCTCAATGCCGGTGATAGCTACGGGATGGGCACCGATATCGGGCTGAACGGTTCGCGTCTCCATGCCAAGGGTCCGATCGGTCTTGAGCAATTGACCTGCGAAAAATATGTCGCATTCGGCTCGGGCCAGCTGCGCTATCCGCATCCGGTGCCGGAGGCGTATTTTGACGCGATCATGCTCAAACGACCGTAGGCGCCTGCTGAAAACGCTCTCCAGCTTCGTTCTCAGTCGTTCGAACCAGTCAACGTACCCTCACCGCGTACGCCTCGTGCTTCGAACTCCTTGCAGCCTCGCTGGAAAACGTTTTGAGCAGGCGTGCCGAGACCTCATCAATGATCAATGACTCACTCTTGCAATCGCTCCATTCACATCTGGCTTGGTGGGGCCTCAAACCGTTCACGTCCGACGAGGCCTATTTCCAATGGCAGAGGGAGACTCTCTCGCCCGCTGAGATTGCAGCATTGCTTCGGGAAGTGGAGCAGAAGCGTCGCGGATCCTCTGCCGACGAGGTCTCTTTTTACGATGCCACCGCCGGTTCGAATATCCTGCCGGTTCTTCATAGCCAACAGTACGACTATTACTTGGCCATCGGTTCGCGAGTGACAGAGCGCATCGGTAAAGCCCGGTCGATACAGTCCATATTAGACGTAGGCTGCGGGGCCGGCATCCTCACGACGTTCTATGCGAGGGAGTATCCAGATAGAAGGTTCGTGGGGATCGATCGCTCCTCTGCCTCGATTGCACGAGCGACGGAACAAGCGCAGGCGCTTGGTTTGACCAACGTACAGTTTGAATGTCTCGACCTCGAACATATGACTCCCACGCATTTTTCCGATCTGGTCCTGGCCACGCATGTCCTCGTACAAGCTGAACAGGATCCAGGCGTTCCCAGTCGCAGTTGGAATACCTTTGAGCGTGCCGGCGAGAGTGAGCTGCAAGCGGACTTCGAGCGGCGAACGGGGATGGGCGCCAGGCTTGATTGCCTGAACGCTCTGCTTTCTGCACAGGGGCGCATGATCGTGTTTGAGAAGACCCGTCAGCTGGCAAGACGAGTTCCGCTACAGCGGGCCTTGGCGGCACGGGGTCTTGGCCTGATCGAGCAGCCGGAGTTGATTCGATACCGGCTTGTTGAAGAAATTGCCGACGATGGACCGTTCTATGTGTTGGGAAGGGGAGGGTCGCAGCAGTTTCACTGGGATGATTCGCCGGAGCCGGATGAAGGCTCTCCATTTGATCGAACGAAGCTCAAAGCGGGTTCAACCGATCCTGGCGTGCCGCTCTATGAAAACCATTGGCCTTCCGCGCAACGCGTCTGGGAAGAGCTGCGCGATAAGCGCCTTCTCAAAGAGACCATGCGCCAGGAGCCAGATGGCCGCCAGCTGCATGTCGAACTCGGTCAGGCAGAGGAGGGAATCTATCTCTATTTCGCCAACACCTTGGATCAACGACAGTTGGTGCTTGTCGAACCGGCCCGCGCGGCCATGCTGGAGTCCTATTATCAGGAGATTGTGGACGGCGCGTCAGGCTAGGGGCCGGTACGACGATCCTCGCGCGAGGCACTCTTGATGGCAAGCACGATGAGATCGTTTTCTCGAATCACGTAGAGAATCCGATAGTCACCCTCGCGAATTCGATAGAGATGGTCTAGGCCCTCAAGCTTCGTGGCGCCGGGGGGGCGAGGGCTGGCGCGGAGTGCAAGGAGGCGTTTTACGAAAAGCTTTCGAAGCGGTTTTACGAATCCATATAGTTGCTGCTCGGCAGAAGGGGCCAGAAAAATTGTCGAGATTGTCTGGCGCAATCAGAGCCCCAAATCTTTCAACATGGCATCGAATGATTGAGCGCCTTTCTTGTTGGCCTGGGCCAAGGCGGTACGGGCGTCGATGAGATCGACACGATCTTCCAGGGCTTCCAGGAGTCGCAGGTCATCGATGGGTATCACCGCGGCGACTGCCCGGCCCCGTCGGCGCAATAGCACACGCTCATTGCCGAATGCCGCGCGGTTGATCGCATCGGCGAATCCCTCTCGCTCCTTATTTCCTTTCTGATTCCCCATCAGCGCACCTCCACGGACAGTGTTGGGTCAGACGGACGGACAGGTCGTTCGACCGGTGCAAGCTGTACAGTGGGTAGGCGGTAAAGTCAATTGACGGGAGAAGGTCACATGCCCATTCCATTTTTTCCGTAATTGGGGTATGAAGTGGGGGCGGCAATTGCGTCGCGGTGCAAAATTACTCATCCATACAACAGAGGAGATACTCAATGGCCAAGGGCATGACACAGAAGAAGATGACCAAGAAGCAGCCAGCCAAGTCGTTGAAGGAAAAGCGCGC
>JANOOS010000300.1:0-2776 GCA_031421455.1 Nitrospira sp. | reverse complement strand
AAAACCGGCACAACCGACGGCTATCGCGATGCCTGGTTCGTCGGCTACACGTCCGACGTGGTGATCGGGGTCTGGGTGGGATTCGACGATGAACGGGCCTTGCGCCTCACGGGATCGCAGGCGGCTTTACCGATTTGGATGGATCTCGCGCAACGGATCATTCCACCCACTGTCCCCGCATTCGTCAAGCCGCCTGGTGTGGTCACCCGCGACATCGATCCGAAGACCGGGCAGTTGGCCACGTCTCAGTGTCCGGAACAAGTGTCGGAAGTATTCATCGAGGGAACGGAACCCGTCGTCTATTGTGAGGTACATGGAGGGGGAATATGGGAACGGCTCCGGCATACTTTTGGATTCTCCTAGGACTCACTAAGAGGAATAGTGTAAGCTGTTCAGAATGATCGGGTATGAAGGGGGGATGATGTATGAAAAATAATAGCTTTGCCGCAGATGACAACATTACCCTTTTAGCCAAAGGGGTGGTGTTGAAAGGCGAGATCCATGTTGAAGGGACGGTGCGGATCGATGGCCGCCTCGACGGCGACATTCAGACCAAGGGGCACGTCATCATCGGGGAAGATGGATTGGTGCAGGGAACGATTACAGCCGGCACGGTGATCAGCAGCGGCCGCATCAAGGCAAAGGTGATGGCGGATGAGCGAGTCCAGCTGATGAAGACGGCCACGCTCATCGGAGAAGTTCTTACGCCGGTGCTCATCATAGAAGAAGGCGCTAAGATTCAAGGTGTGATGGACATGGGGGTGACCGCCTGGGAAGACGAGTCTCCGAAGTTGTTGGGCAACGTCAGCGATCTCTCCGCACATCGGGCCAAGCAGGTTGTCGTGCTTGATAAATAACAAGTCTGGTGGCGACGCACACCGATAGGTCTGCCGGTTCTCTCCTGTTCGTATCCGATCCATGACGAAGCCGCAGCTCTTCACTGCCGTATTTTTCGCTCTCCTTCTGTTGCTCCTGTATCAGATCGCCCTGATGTTTCGGCCGTTTCTTTTCCCCGTCCTCTGGGCCGCGCTCCTTGCCCATCTCACGTATCCGCTCCATGTGCGACTCACATCGTTCGCTCGTGGCCGGGAGATGGTGTCGGCCTCCTGTCTGACTCTCTTGGTTCTGGCTCTCGTGGTCATTCCGGTTTCGATGATGGGAGTGTTGCTGGCGCGCGAAGCCAGTACGGCTGAACAGACCATTCGCGAGTGGATCGCGAGCGGGGCGCTCCAAAAGCTGCCGGAGCAATTACGCGCGTGGCCGGTCATCGGAGGACTCCTCCAGGAGATCAGCGGCAGCACGTTATTGAGGCCTGATTCTCTGGAACAGGGGCTTCTCGCGTCCGCGACATTCCTGAGCCGTTTCTTTCTTGACCAGGTCGGCGATCTGTTGAAGAACGTCTTTCTGCTGGTGACGGATTTCTTTCTCATGCTGTTTGCCCTGTTTTTTCTTTTCAAGGATGGCAAGCGATGGCTGGCCACTCTCCAGGACGTGATTCCGCTGGACGCGTCCCATAAGCAGCGCATCGTCGATCGCATGGATCAAACTATTCGGGCTGTGGTGAAGGGGATAGGAGTGACCGCGATCGTTCAAGGTTTCCTGGCAGGACTGGCGTATCTGGTTCTCGGCATGCCATTCCCCGTCGTACTGACGGCGGTGACGGTGATTCTTGCGCCGCTTCCCTTCGGCGGAACGGCATTGGTGTGGGGGCCGGTCGTGCTCTATTTCCTTTCTGTCGGTCCGCTGTGGAAAGCGCTGGCCATGCTGGGTTGGGGAATTGGGGTCGTGTCGATGATCGATCAGTTTCTTCGGCCCTGGTTGATCGGCCAGGCGGTTCAGATACCGGTGCTTTTCCTTGTGTTCAGCGTGCTCGGCGGGCTGGCGCTCTACGGCCTCATCGGGCTCTTCGTCGGGCCGGTCCTAGTGAGTCTGTTGATGACCATCGTGCAGATCTACCGCGAGGAATATCACAACACTGAAACCGCTCCACCCACCAATCCTGCCACACCGTCCTAGCCATTTCGCCAATGGTCATTGGTCAATAGTCATCGGTTATTGGGAGGACGGTCGCTCTTCCCGCCAGTGACCTGTGACCATTGACGAGTGACCGCCTTCGCTATTCCAGCGGAATGGTGATAGCGATTCCACCCATCACATCGTTGAGCTTAAAGTCCCGTTTTGGACTGAGCAGATGACTGTTGTGGCAGTCGATGCAGGCCGGTGAGACGGCGAGGTCTGGATAGATGGCCTGAAAGTATTGTTGACGGCCACTGGTCACAATTCCGGTGACCGGCAGGTTGGGATTCTTACGAAGAGACTCTAACGCGTTGCGTTCCAGGTCGCTCGCCGGAGCGTTGCGCTTGTAAATAGGCCAGAGACCGATCAGTCGATATCGAATTCCGCTTCCGTCCTCGGCTGCCAGCTTGCCCGAATGCTGGAGAAACTGAGCCGGCAACATAAGGGCATTCTCTTGCTCCCAATGTTCAGATGCAGTGGTGACGCCTTTTGCCTGGAGCCGATTGACGATTTCCGTCGTGTAGAGCGTGCGATCCGCCTTGATGACGGCATAAATATAGGCCGCTGCTTTCTCCGGTGGAATGCCGGGCGATCCAGCTCGTTCTTTTGCGAATAGAGCGTAGGGCTCCCACCACAGCGCAAAAATTAGGACTGAGAGGGCTGCGGTGTAGAGCGAGACGTTGACTCGGTGCATGAAGCCTCCTGTGTGGGCGGCAGAAGAGGAATGGCCGGCAGGGTCACGATACAGGAGGTGCCGCTT
>JANOOS010000299.1:0-2653 GCA_031421455.1 Nitrospira sp. | reverse complement strand
GTGGGATCGGAAGGACGCAAGACAGGTCTTCACCGCCGCGCTGGCCCGCGCCGAACAGATGCCGCGCGCGCCTGAGCGGGCGAGGCTGCTGACCAGGCTCACGCTGATCGATCCAGCCGATCCGGCGCTGCACACCGTCATCGCCGACGATCGATTCCGGGCGTTTCTGTGGGAAGGTCTGATCAAAAGCGGAATCTCGGGACCGGATGAGGCGGTGGCGACGAGGCTGGCCGAGTTGTACTGGAACCTCCAGGCACAGACCTGGCGGCAGGAATTCACCGAGGTCGCGATGGGTCACTCTCCGGCGGCGGAAGCCTTTTACCAAGCCATCGACTCGTTTGAACGCGCGACGGCCGGCGGACAGACGGTCCCCGAAGGGCGGCGGCAACTCGGCGCTCTCTATCGATGGAACAACGATGCGACTTCCGCGCTCGCGGTGCATGAAGCGCTGCTGATCGACACCGCCCCCGGAGAACCTTTCCATGGCCGGCTCTTATCCGAACTCGCCTGGGACCGGATTCAATGGCTTTCCTGGGAGCGGCGCTATGACCATCCATGGCTGGAGCGGGCCCGCCAGGAAGCCGAGCAGGCGTTGGAGCAGGTGGAAGCTCCCGTCGACAAGCTCGTGGCCGCGTATGCGTTGGTTTTAGTGGAGGCGCTGCGGGTGCCTCGCGAGCCGGCGCGTCTTCAGGACCGATTGCAAACCGTGAAGACTTGGCATGATCGCGCCTCCGGTGCCGTCGGCGTCTGGCCCTATCTGGTCGGGAACGATGTCGTGAAAGCCTTGCTGCCGAACAATGAGCACGTGACGTTGCCGACGTCGGCTCGCGCGTCGGACGTGTTCAATGTCGAAGTCCATGCCAAACCACCGCGGCAAGATATCGTGTGGCAGTGGAACTTCGACCAGGATGCGCTTGATGCACTGCCCGTGGGATTTGTGGCCCTGAGTACACCAGGAGCTGAACCTTCCGGTTGGCGCGTCCTGTCAAGTAAGGAGTCGCCCACGTCGGGTCAACTGGTCGTCCAAGACCGGCCATGCCCGTCGCCTGAGTGCGCCCATCTTCTGGTGGCTGACCGTATACGCACCACCTATCCGGATGTCACCGTGCAACTTGCTGAAGCGTCGCCGGGCAGCGGTGGCGAAGCCGGGATCGCGCTGGCTGTGCGCGACAACCAGAATTTCTACGCCGTCACACTCAATCCGGTAACCAGCAAGCTGACAACGCGGCGAGTGGTCGGCGGCCGCGCGACGGTCGTGGAAGAGATACAGGTCAAGCTGGCTCAGAGACCTTGGCACAACCTCCGTGTCCAGCGGATCAATTTCATTCATCTCGATCGAGGACGGCTCGGCGTGTTCGTCGACGGTTCACAGGTTACTGCCGTCACCGACGTGGTGCTTCCGGAGGACGGTTTTATCGGGCTGGTCACGTTCGGGCGGACCACGGCGAAGTTCGACAGTCTTCATCTGCTCGATATGGTCTCAAACCGTACGATGTCCAGTCCCGCAGCCTATTGATCGCGCCATGTGACTGGAGGACTCCCATGCAACATCTTCGCGCGCTCGAAGACCAAAGCGTCTATATTCTCCGTGAAGCCTATAAACACTTCGACAATCTCGCCATGCTCTGGTCGATGGGTAAGGACTCGACGGTCTTAATGATATGTCACACTGGGGAGTACCAAGATGACTGATCCGACTCCGTCCCAAATAAGCATAGACTCCTCGGCTATTCGCAGCCTGCCCATACAACAACGGATCGACTGGTTGATGGATCATGCTCACCGCTATGCCGTGGTATACCAGAGTCCAGAATCCTTTCTGGCGCGCGACCTCTACAACGCAAAGCACGACACCGCCCTCCTCGCGCTCAAATGCATGGATGGACGCCTCAACCTGCCCGTAGCCACCAATACGCCATCCGGCATCATCCAGCCATTCCGCAATCTCGGCGGCCGCTTCGACCTGGGTTGGCCACACTTCGGGGAAGTCATCACAGGTCAGGTCCAGGGCATGGTCAAACAGGGGCGACGCACTCTCGCGCTGATCACGTACCATTATTCCAAGGGTGACCGCCAGCGCGGTTGTGGGGGGTTTAATTACGACATCGACGCCGCCCGCAACTATACGTTCAGGATCAAACAACAGATGGAAGAGGTCTTCGGCACTGTGCACAGCACGGTGTATCCTCTAGTATTGGGATTCGAGACCGACGAAGATGCCATTGTGCTCCACGGTAGTAACGGCGAGGCCCTGGATCTCTCCACCGTCTCCTCTGCGGATTTCAAATCCCTACCTGTAGCACTGGCCCGGCTCTACCCGGACATGCCTGACGAGATGCAGGAAGATCTATTGCCACTTGTACAGGGCAACATCTCCCATATCGCGGGAGTCAGGCAGAGCAACCGTACGCTTGAGATCGTGCATCACGAATGGATGATTGGCATCGGGCGCGGGTTCGACTGGTTGCACATGCCCAACCTGGCGCTGATTATCGGTCCCTACAGTCCCGACCTCGCCGACCCCATCAGCAAGGCTGGCGGCGTCATCGAGGCCAATATGCAATACAACCGTATCCCAGACGACGGCTTTCTCTTGCTCGCCGTCTCGCCCTACCACGAAATCGGTGTTGACCGTGCTCGTGCCGAACTCAAG
>JANOOS010000298.1:0-1942 GCA_031421455.1 Nitrospira sp. | reverse complement strand
ATCCAACCCGCCGAGAAAATTTTGAAGCAGCACAATGTTGTCGAGCTGAACCGGCTTTGACCGGTCGAGTCGCCGCCAGTTGTCGAGCGCGTAGGAGGCATAGGAGAGAACCGGAGGACGGCCAAGGCGCTGGGCGATTTCATGCCAGGGTTTTGCAAGTTGAGGCGGAAGTTTGGCAGCCGGCTGGTCCGGCACTTCCCACACATAGGCATGACCGGCGAACGAAAGAATCCGCATCGCGGCCCGATAGTCTTCTGTGCGCCAGGTGGTAGGGATGGAAGGGAGTAGTTGTCGTTGTTCATCGATGCATCGCCGGACCGTCCGAGCACTCAACAATTTCGGCAGCTCATGCCCAAGATCATTGAGCGTGGGGGAGTCTGGTAGATCGCCGAGTGGGTCCTGTGGGAGAAACCCCTGTTCAGGAGAGATCTCGTAATCAGAGAGATTAAGAAGAGCCAGGCTCTGTGATCCCATAGGAACCTCCGGTACCCACAACTTCAGTGCCGGACGTCACTTTAGCACACCTCGAGTGAGTCACAATCGATTCGTGGACTGCAAATCAGCATGTCCACGATTCATGCGCGCCCAAAAGTTTAGAGGGGGCTGGTTGTTCGTTCGACCAGCTGCCGTTGTTCGGCAGAGCGAAGGCGAATTTTGAAGATGACCCGGCGGCTTTTTTCTCGGTTTACCACGGCAAGTGAGTCATAGATCAAGTCTTGTCTGCCGCGGCCTGACGCTGAGGTGATTTCTTGGAAACATTGGTACGAAGCCGGTTCTATGGCTTGAATGACCTCCAGACCCTTCACCATCACCGCCAGCGACCGTTCCTGACTCAACTTTAAATTAAACGCATCGCTGCCGTGATCGTCGGTGTGCCCTTCGATGGCAAGGGAGTCGATCTTGTCGCGTAGCGGCCCGCACAATGCCCCCACATAGAAGGGCAACGCTTCTACAAGAAATTGATCCGCAGTAGGCGATAGCGTGCTTTTCCCCAACTCGAATGTGAGGAGGTTTTCCGGGACCACGATCATGAGCGCGAGCGGGTCGCGAGGATCGGCATCGAGGGAGAGGCCCAGGCGTTGAATGTGGTCACGCAACACCACCTGCACGTTCTCTTTGTTTTCTTGCAGTTCAGACTGTGCCGCGGAGGAGGTTTTGGTGAGCTGCACCACGAAGAGCAAGATGAATACGATGGCGAGCGATGTCATGAGATCGGTGATGCCGATTGTCGTGTGGGAGGCGCCTGCGCCTTGTGTCGTGACGTGGTTCATGCGGTAGGCCGTTGCGAGGACACCAGCGACCGTTTTGGCCAAAAACGGCGCCCCTCTGTGCGAGAGAGGCCGGACGATGTTCGCTGCTCAGCGAGCCTGTCCGTCAGGCGGTCCATGAGGTCCTCAAGTGTCGCTGTCGTCTGCGTCCGATCTCTGTGCATATCTTTGAGCGACGCGGTAAGTTCATGAATCGAGTCATTGAGTTCTCTCATCGGAGCTGTGAATTCTTCACGGATGACTCGTGGCAGTTCAGCCGCCGTACGTTGTACCGTTGCCTGCTCGCCTTGTTTCAATTTTGTTAAGGATCGAACCGCTTCGGTTAGCTCGGCAATGGGCGACGCCAGGCTGTCTGTCCCCGTTCCTCCGATCCGTTCCATCAGTCCTCCGCCGGAAGTCTGTCTGGCTCCGCCGTGCGCGCGGTCCATCGGCGTGAGTTGCTCCAGCATCTGTTCCATGGTTTTGCGGGGAAAGAGTTTGTCGATGAGGCTGAGGAACGAATGGTGCTCGTTCATGAGTTGAAAGACCATCGGTTTTTCGATGAGGGTGAACAGGTTGGCGGCAATCAGCCCGACGATGGACGTCAGAAACTTTCCGGCAAGCCCGTTGATGAGCCCCTGAATCCCTGCAATGTCATGTCCGTCCGCGTGGAGTTTACTGAGGCCGATAAATAA
>JANOOS010000297.1:0-5459 GCA_031421455.1 Nitrospira sp. | reverse complement strand
CGAGGAATTCGGGAGCCTGTGACGGCGGGGTTTCCCAGGGTGGGAAGAGGATCGCGAGGGATAGCATTGCCACCATGCCATACAGCACTTCGATGTTGAGCTGTCCCGGTCCAGATGTCGCGGGTGGCGGGGGTGGGGTGGGGGGCTCAACCAGGTCTGCATGCAGCCGCTGACCGCACTGCGAGCAGTAGCGGCTAATCTCCGGGAGTTCACGTCGGCAAGAAGGACAGAGTTTCATGGATGGTTCCTAGGCTACACGGAAGTGCGCCGGTTTGCTAGCGCAGTGGAGTCTCTCGTGTCGTGATGAATTTCAAAGACCGCCTCTCGTTCATTGACAGGTGAAAGAACCGGTTCCTATAATCCGCCTGCCCTTGACTGGTTGCTCTGGTTTGTTTGGTTTTTCTCGTGTATTTGGTTGAACCGGACCAACCAACTAAAGCAGAAGAATCAAATCAGCTAGATAGACAAAACAAACCAGAGCAACCAGTTTTAGTACCCTGATACCACTACATGCAGACTATTAACCGAATAGGAGTCATCGGGGCCGGCGCCTGGGGTACGGCCCTGGCGAAACATCTGGCGGAGAAAGGCCTTGAAACTCGGCTCTGGGCCTATGAGCGAGAGGTCGTGGCTGCGATCAACGGGAAACACGAGAATCCGGTCTTCCTGTCCGGTGTGGCGCTCCCCCCATCGCTCGTTGCGACCGGATCGTTGTCGGAACTTACCGAGCAGTGCGAGGGGCTGATTTTTGCGGTGCCGTCCCACGTGGCACGTCCTGTGCTGCGAGAGTTGGTCCGGTCCCTTTCCACCCCGATCCCGTTCGTCAGCGCGACGAAGGGGATTGAAGAAGATACATTGAATTTGATGACTCAGGTCATGACCGACGTACTTCCTCCTGTTATGCACCGGGATCTCATGGTGTTGTCCGGTCCGAGCTTCGCGACAGAAGTCAGCGCAGGGAAGCCGGCAGTGCTCTGTTTAGCCGGGAGTGACGAGGAGCTGGTCAAGACATTCCAGACCGTGTTGATGACACCGGCCTTTCGAGTGTACGCCGACAACGATGTGCTGGGCGTCCAGCTCGGCGGCGCGCTCAAGAACGTGATGGCGCTCGCAGCCGGCGTGGTGGATGGATTGGATCTCGGTCATAATGTGCGGGCTGCGTTGATTACGCGTGGATTAACGGAAATGGTGCGGTTGGGCGTCGCAATGGGCGCTGATCCACGAACGTTCTACGGACTGTCCGGCGTCGGCGACTTGGTGTTGACCTGCACCGGATCCTTGAGCCGGAATCACATGGTCGGCGTAAGACTGGGAAAGGGCGAGCGGCTGGAGACGATTCTCGGAAACATGCAGGCCGTGGCCGAAGGTGTGCGGACGGCGAAAGCAGCGTTAGGACTCGCGCGACGCCACCGGGTCGACATGCCGATCGTGCAGGAGATCAACGCAGCATTGTTTGAGGGGAAGTCGTGCCGGAAGGCGGTGACGGACCTGATGGAGCGCGATGCAAAGCCGGAGAAAGGACAGCCGTGAATCCTGAGGCGCTGACACGTCTACTGACCGAAGTGCGGGCGGGTACCTTGCCTGTGGAGGCGGCTATCGGACAGCTCCGTACCTTGCCCTATGAAGATCTTGGATTTGCCTCGGTCGATCACCACCGGTCGTTACGACAAGGATTCCCCGAGGTCATTTTCTGCGAGGGAAAGACATCGGCCCAGATTCGCGCCATTGCGAAAGCGTTGTTGAAACATCATCGCCCGCTGTTGGCGACGCGCGCGACCCGCCAGGTGGCCACGCTTATCAAACGGCTTGATCGTCGAGCGGTCTATCATGACGAGGCGCGCATCGTCTCGATCCGTGACCCTAAGCGGCAGTTACAGGGGCATATCTTGGTGATTACCGCGGGCACTTCGGATATTCCAGTTGCGGAAGAAGCGAAAGTCACAGCGGAGGTGATGGGGAGCCGGGTTGAGACGCTCTATGATGTGGGTGTGGCCGGCATTCATCGGTTACTGGAGCGTCAGAACCGGCTGCTGCAAGCCCGGGTGGTGGTGGTGGTGGCAGGGATGGACGGGGTGTTACCGAGCGTGGTCGGCGGGTTAGTTCCCTGCCCAGTCGTGGCTGTGCCGACGAGCCGGGGCTACGGCGCAAGCTTCGGCGGGCTTGCTGCGTTGCTGACGATGTTGAACTCCTGCGCGGCGGGGGTCGGGGTGATGAACATCGACAACGGGTTCGGGGCCGGCTGTCTCGCGCACCGCATTAACACGTTAGGGGTGAATGGTTAGGCGTGAGGGGGAAGACGAATTTTCTAACCCCTTACGCCTAACCCCTCACCCCTTACGCCTCGTTATTTTACTTCGATCGTTCCCCGTTTCGGCCAAGCAACCATCTGCGTCCTGGGACCTTTCTCGCCGTTCGCCAGCAACTTGGCCCGCACTTCGAAGTGATAGAGCCCCGCTTCCGCCGGGGTTTTCTTCTGATCCAACCCATCCCACGTCAGGAGGACAGAAACGTGTGGAGGGGCTGCGCCGTCGGTTGAGGCGGTGTGCGGCTCGAGTGGCTTACGCGCGGTCAGGAAACGCAGAGAGTTTTTCGATGGCGACGTAATGAACGAAGAAACCTCCAGCAATGTCGCGCCATCCAGCTCCTTGGGCAGTTGGACTAAGGCGGAAAACTGCAACGGACCGGATGAGGCTATGTAGGGGTTGGGGGAGACGTTCAGATCGAGAATCTTGAGCTCAGGCTCTGGGCGTGGAGCCCGGTGGGGTTTCGATTTTGCTGAGGCGTCAAGCGGGGTCCAGAGTAACAGCATGGCGCAGAGCAGTACCCAGACGGCCCGACCACTCCACGATCCGAATGACTCTGAGCAGGGCGTAATCAAGGACCGGCAATTTGTCATAGAGCTCCTAAGTAACCGTAATGCTCAATGTTTAATGTTGAATGTTCAATTGAACATCGAGAATTGCGCATTGAACATTCCTTGGAAACACGACATATGCTTCACGAGGAGCGCGATTTCGCGACGAACCGTCATGAACAATGCGAGCTAGTGGGGGATAACACAGCGTCGGTAGGCTGTCAATGTATTCAAGCGTGACAGGCGAGACGGGCGGGGATTAGAAGTTCGAAGTTCGAAGTTCCGAGTTCGAAGTTCCGAAAACCTCGAACCTCGAACCGTCGCCAGTCTCGCCTCGACGAGCCGATTGCCGTTCGCAGGCAGCTTGGGTAATATGGGCGCGGTAAGTATTGAGTAGGGAAAGGACGCACGTGGGCGCGCATCTCCATTTCGATTGTTATTCCGGCATCAGCGGCGACATGATCCTCGGCGCGCTTGTAGACGCGGGAGTCCCGTTTCCCGACTTGGTGAGCGGGCTGAAACGGCTCAAGCTTTCAGGGTTTACGCTAAAGAAGCGGCGGGTGCATCGAGGATCGATCCACGCCACGAAAGTGGATGTCGTGATCACGTCAGGATTGCGCAAGCCGCTCTCGCTTCATCGGATCCATGCCATCCTCTCCGCGAGTCGAATTCCCGACAAGATCAAGCAGCAAAGCCGATCGGTGTTCGATCGATTGGCCGAAGCGGAAGGACATGCGCATCGCGTGGCGAAGGACCACGTCCATTTCCATGAAGTGGGGGTCCTGGATTCGTTTGTCGATATCGTCGGTGGGCTGATTTGCTGCGATATGTTGGGCGTCACGCGTGTGACGTCATCTCCCGTCAACGTGGGAGCTGGGACGCTGCAATCGGCTCACGGGATCCTGCCGGCACCTGGTCCCGCGGTTGCCATTCTGGCGAAGGGAATTCCGATTTACAGCGCAGGCCCTTCCCGTGAGCTCACCACGCCAACCGGCATGGCTCTGTTGCGTACGCTGACATCTGAGTTCGGCCCCATGCCGGTGATGACGCCGACGACCATCGGTTATGGAGCGGGCGATGCCGATCCCGACGGCTGGCCGAACGCGTTGCGGGTGTTTCTCGCGCAACCGTCATCCCGAGGAGCGCGAGAACGGGATACGGTGCTGCAGGTTGAAACGAACCTTGACGATGTAAACCCGCAAACGTATGAGTATGTGATGGAACAGTTATTCGCGCGCGGGGCGCTCGATGTCACGCTGACGCCGGTCATCATGAAACGTGGACGGCCCGGCATCGTGTTGACCTGTCTCGCGGCTTCGGCGCAGATGGATCGGATTCTTGATGTCTTGTTTCAGGAAACGACAACGTTGGGAGTCCGGATTCGTGAGGTCATGCGACAGATTCTTCCCCGGCGGTTTGTCTCGGTGAAGGTACGCGGTGGAATTGTTCGGATGAAGATTGCCGATGTGAGTGAGACGGCGGCCAAAGCGGCTCCGGAATATCTCGATTGCAAGCGGATAGCCGAACGAACAGGCCGCCCCGTAAAAGACGTGCTCGAAGACGCGGCCCTCGCCTATGCCAAACAGCGAGGCGCTAGGCCAACGGGCCGGGGATGACGGTTCTCTTCTATACCCTTCTCTTCCTCGTTTCTGTCGCGGTGACGCTGGGCGCCTGCACGCTCTTTACAAACGCCATCGAGTGGGTGGGTAAGCGATTCAATCTGTCAGAAGGCGCGGTCGGCGGAGTGTTGGCGGCCATCGGCACCACACTTCCTGAAACGTCGATTCCCGTGATTGCCATTTTTTTCGGGACCAGCCGTGCCGAAGCGGAGGTGGGGTTGGGCGCGATCCTCGGTGCGCCCTTCATGCTGACCACGCTGGTGATCCCCATCTTGGCCATCTTGCTGGTGGTCTACGCCAAACTTGGGAAGCGAACCGCCGCGTTCCGATTGAACTATCGTGATGTGAGGGGCGATCTCTCCTTCTTTGTGGCGGCCTACAGTGTCGCGTTGGCCTGTGTGTTTATTCCGTCTCGACTGGCGCATGCCATCGCCGCCGTTGGGTTGATAGGCCTCTATCTCTATTACGTCAAGCTGAAGTTCAGTGAGACTGATGAGGAGGGAGGCGAGGGCGGTGGGCTTGAGCCGCTGCTCTTTGCCAGAAAGGTGGCAACTCCGTCGTTTGGACTCATCGGTCTTCAAGCATTCATTGGCTTGGCTGGTCTCGCGCTCGGAGCGCATCTCTTTGTGCTCGCCGCTGAAACGATTGCAGGCGCCCTGTCGATTTCCCCATTGATCCTGGCCCTCCTCGTCGCACCCCTGGCGACCGAGTTGCCTGAGATGTCGAACAGTTTTCTCTGGCTCTACCGGAAGAAGGATCGGTTGGCGGTAGGGAATGTCACCGGCGCGATCGTCTTTCAGGGTACAATCCCGGTCTCAATCGGGCTCCTGGGCACGGACTGGGTATTGGCGCCGACGGCATTGATCACCATGGTGCTCGCAGTGACCGCGGCCACATTCTTATTGGCGCAGGCCGCATGGGGCGCTCTCTGGCGACCCTGGTTGCTGAGCGGGAGCGCCATCCTTTATATAGGGTATGTGGTCTAC
>JANOOS010000296.1:0-3017 GCA_031421455.1 Nitrospira sp. | reverse complement strand
GACGACCCAGAAGGCCAGACCCCCACCGCGATTCTTGTCTGTCGTTCCGTCACTCATCGTATTCCCTGTTTCCCCCAAGGGTGGGGCGCGAGTCCTTTCCACTGCGCGCGTCGAACGACCACTGCATCATCGTGGGGGTTCCGCGAGCAAGGAAGGACTCGCGCCCCACCCGTAAACTTTCAATCGGCATTCCGTCCCTTCATCGCAAACAGTCCTGACGGTCGCCACTGCAAGAACAGAATCACCATCACGAGGATGAAGACCTTGCCGTACACGGCGCCGAAGCTTGGCTCGATCAGCTTGTTCAGCCCACCGATTCCCAGAGAGGCCACGATCGTGCCGGCCAGTTTTCCGACCCCGCCTGTGACCACCACCATGAAGGCGTCGACGATATAGTTCTGCCCGAGGCCCGGGTCGACGTTCCCGACCATCGTGAGCGCCCAGCCCGCGATGCCGGCCAGGCCAGACCCAAAGGCAAAGGTATAGGAATCGACTTTTCTGGTCGGAATGCCGAGACAGGCGCTCATGTTTCGATTTTGAGTCACAGCCCTCACGCGTAATCCGAGATTCGATTTAAAGAGCGCGAAGTAAATCCCCAGCACGCAGATGATCGAGAGCGCGATGATGAATATCCGGTTATACGGCAGGTAGACCCCTACCAACACTTGCGCGCCGCCTCTGAGCGGGCCTGGCGCGACCACGGCGGTAAGATCGCCGAAGTAGACCCGGGCCGCCTGCATGAGAACCAAGCTCACCCCCCAGGTCGCCAACATCGTTTCGAGTGGACGTCCATAGAGAAACCGGATGACTGTCGCCTCCAGCAGGAATCCGGAGCCGGCGGCTGCAAGGAAGGCAACCGGCAATGCCACGGGAAAGTACCAGTTGAACATTTCTGACGGAAACCAGGCAGTGAAACATTGCTGCGTGACAAACGTTGCGTAGGCGCCGACCATCATCAGCTCGCCATGGGCCATATTGATGACGCCCATCAAACCGAAGACGATCGCCAAACCCAACGACATGATCAATAGGATTGAACTCAGGCTGATTCCGCGGAAGATCGTTTCAATGGCGTTCGACCAGGCGCCCCACGACTCAATGTCCTTGATCGCAGCGGCAGCGGCCTTCGCCACCGTCTTCTGCGATTCGGTCGCTTCTACTGCAGCGCCAGCCTCGACCAGTTGCTTCAAGACCGGCACCCCGTTCTGACTGCCGAGTTCGCCGAGCTTCTCGGCTGCAGCGGCTGTGATCAACGGATCGCCCGACGCAAGCTTGAGCAGCGATACCGACTCCTCCATCGTGTAGCGCACCCACTTATTCGATTCATTTACCCGCGCAGCATCCAGCCAGGGAATCACCGAGGGATTACCGGATGAGCCGAGATCCGTCGCAGCCGATCGGCGAACGTCGCTGTCGGGGCTGGCAAGTTTCGCTCGATTTTTGAGGAGATCCATGAGCGGCTTGAGGGCCTGCCGGATGCTGCGGCTTGCATCGGCGCGCATCTCTTCCAGGCGCGGAACCAGGCGGTCATCGCCCTGTTCGATCAATAGACGAATGGCTGCGCTGCGAACGGATTCATCTTCGCTGGTAACCTGGCCGAGGGCTTGCTCTATAGAAGAAATTGGAGGAGCGGCGACAGACCCTTCCGCTGCGATCGACAAAGTCTGTCCGGAAAACAGGAACAGCACAACACTGAGTGCGACAACGATACGACCCTGAACAATCGTCATGATGGTGGACTAACCTCCACAAGACAGAGAAATACCGTAGACCTCACGTCCCGCCAACTGCAATTCACGCACATGTTAGAGGGGCGACTGAGTCGCCCCTCTAACATGACGGACTATTTTTGGTATGTCCCCTGATGTGCGACCCAGTCGCAGCCCTTTTCTGGATTTGTAAATTCGCTCCAGGGTTCCGGCTTCACCAGCCCCGGTGAACGGGAGACCACCTTGAACTGGCCGTCTTTCAAAATTTCTCCGATCAGCACCGGCCTGTAGGTGTGGTGGTTGGCGGCATCCATCATGATCTCGCCGCCCGGCGCCATGAACTTGCTGCCATAGACCGCCTTTCGGACCTTATCGACGTCGATCCCCCCTGCCTTCTCGACTGCTTGCTTCCATATATACACACCGAAATAGGCGGCTTCGATCGGATCGTCCGTGACCCGCTTGTCGCCGTCCGGCAAGTTGTTCTTCTTGCAGTAGGCCTTGAAATCCGCCACGAACTTCTTGTTCTGCGGCGTATCGACGCATTGATAATAATTCCACGCGGCCAGGTGACCGACCAGCGCGGACGTGTCCATTCCACGCAACTCGTCTTCCGCCACACTGAAGGCCATGATCGGGGCATCTTCGGCCCGCAACCCTTGGTTCGCAAACTCCTTGTAGAACGGCACGTTGCTGTCGCCGTTGATCGTGCTGATCACGGCAGCCCCACCGCCGGCGGCGAACTTCTTCAGCTTACCGCAGATGGTTTGGTAATCCTGGTGATGGAACGGCGTATATTCTTCCTCGATGTTGGCCGCCGGCACTTTCTTGGCCAGCAACATGGCGCGTAGGATCTTGTTGGTAGTGCGGGGATACACATAGTCCGTACCGAGCAGGTAGAACTTCTTGAATCCTCCGCCCTCTTTGCTCATCAGATAATCCACCGCCGGCACGGCCTGCTGATTCGGGGCTGCGCCGGTGTAGAAGACATTGCGCGAACATTCTTCTCCCTCGTACTGCACGGGATAGAACAACAAGCCGTTGTTCTTCTCAAAGACCGGCAACACAGACGTGCGGCAGACCGAGGTCCAACAACCAAATGTCACTGCCACCTTATCTTGCAGCAGGAGTTGCTTGGCCTTTTCGGCAAAGAGATCCCAGTTCGAGGCTGGATCGACGACGACCGGCTTGATCATCCGGCCCATCACCCCGCCTTTGGCGTTGATTTCTTCGACCGCCATCATCACTGTGTCTCGCAACGACACTTCGCTGATCGCCATGGTGCCGCTGAGCGAATGCAGGATGCCG